>JAOUKJ010000108.1 GCA_029882675.1 Cyclobacteriaceae bacterium | reverse complement strand
GATGGCTCACTGGATAAAGTCGACCTGTCAAGCCCATGGGGCAATGTCACGACCGAACAATACCTGACAAATGCCTTCGCCAATTCGGAAGAAGCCCGTAAAAACCAGGATGTAGGGCTCGACGGACTGGATCTACAGAAGGAAACCGCAAAACATAATGATTTCCTGAACAACCTTCCAGTAGAAACACGGGCACTTGTCGCTTCCGATCCCTCAGCGGATGATTTTAAATATTTTCTGGGTGCCGACCATGATGATAAAAATGCCAAGATTCTTGAACGATATAAAAATTATAACGGCACAGAAAATAATTCCCCGTTGATCAGCAATGATGCCGCATACACTGCCTCCGGAAGTTCATTACCTGATAATGAAGACCTCAACGATGACAATACACTGAGTGAACTGGAGGAGTATTATGAATATAAAGTGCCCTTAAAACCGGGACAAATGAAGGTTGGTAATAAATATATTGTGGATGAAGTTAACTACACCCACCCAGGCACCGGAGAAAATGTAACCTGGTATTTATTTCGGATTCCCATACGGCAATATGACAATAAGTATGGAAATATCAATGGCTTTAAATCCATCAGGTATATGCGGATGTACATGACCAACTTCACAGAACCTGTAGTCCTTCGCCTGGCTAATTTCCGGTTGGTGGGCAGCAAATGGAGGCGTTATAAAGGCAACCTGGAAGAACCGCGTTTTGGAGAGCCTCTTGAACCCGACCTCGACAATTTTACAGTATCTGTAGTAAGTGTGGAAGAAAACGGACAGGGCAGTGCCACCCAATCACCTTATGTACTCCCTCCTGATTTTGAAAGAGACCGTGACAATACCAGCGCCATTACCAGAAGGCTTAATGAACAATCAATGCAAATCTGCATTGACAACCTGGAAGACACAGATGCACGGGCCGTCTTTAAGAACATTAATATGGACCTGATCAATTACGGCAGGCTCAAAATGTTTCTACATGCTGACAGCGAGGCTGAAGATGATGAACTCACTGCATTTATCCGGCTAGGAACAGACTTTAACCAGAATTATTATGAAATAGAAGTCCCGCTTAAAGTTACCACACCGGGTTCTTCACTAAGCCGCGATATCTGGCCGCTGGAAAATGAAATCGATATTGACCTTGATTTATTATTGAGTTTAAAATCAGCCAGAAACAGAGACCAGGCGCCCATATCAGAACTATACCCTGTAAATGGCCCCCGTGTCGAAGGTCGTCACCGGTTGCGACTATTGGGCAGACCCAAATTATCGGAAATAAGGACGATCATGATTGGTGTGAGAAATCCGGCCAGCCCGGACCGAAAACCATATTCCGTATGTATCTGGGCCAATGAACTCCGCGTTACTGATTTCGATCGGACGGCAGGTTGGGCCGCCAATACCACATTAAACACAAAATTTGCCGACATAGGCAACGTCACAGCCTCAGCCCGCCATGTGACTTATGGCTTTGGCGGCATCCAGTCTAAAATTCCTGAAAGAACAAGGGAAAAGACCACTTCCTTTGATGTATCAGCCAATGTTGCTTTAGATAAGTTGCTCCCTGAAAAAGCGGGTATACAACTACCCATGTATGTGAGTTACGAAAAAACCATGGTTGAGCCACGCTTTGATCCGCTCGATCCCGATATTCGGCTTTCAGCCACCCTTAAATCCCTGCCCACTGAAGATCAGAAAAATGAATATATGCGTAGTGTCGAAGATATTTCTGAACGCAGAAGCATTAACTTCAGCAACGTAAGAAAGGTAAAAACGAATCCGGATGCAAAGAGCCACTTTTGGGATGTGGAAAACTTATCATTTACCTATGCCTACTCTGAAATGGAACAACATGACTATAAGACAGCGGGGTATTTGCGTAGGGATTACAGGGGCTCGGTAACTTATAATTTTGCTCCCCAAATTAAACCCTGGGAACCCTTTGCCGATTCCGAAGGGTTAAAATCACCCTATTTCAAGTTCATTAAAGAGTTTAATTTTAATCCTTTACCCAATAACATTTTCATTCAGGGCGATGTTGATCGTCGATTCGTCAGAACCCAATACCGCAACGAAATTCTCAATTCCGGCAATCAGGCGAATTATGAAAAATACTTCACCTTCAACAGAACCTATGATGTCAGATGGGATATTACACAAAACTTGTCTTTTGACTATAATGCCCGGGCCAATGCCATTATTGATGAACCTGAAGGTGATATTGACACCCAGGAAAAGGCAGACTCCATCATCACTAATGCGAAAACTTTAGGGCGAATGAAAAACTTTAATCAGGGCGCAGGTATTACCTATAAAATACCCCTGGGAAAGTTTCCCCTCACCGACTGGTTAAGTGCTGATTACAAATACCAAACAGGGTATTCCTGGAAGGCCGGCCCCGTAAACCTCCCGGATAGTATTAATTTTGGGCATAACATACAAAACTCACGCGATAACATCCTGAACGGAAAAATAGATCTGGTGAAATTTTACAACAAAGTGAAATTCCTGAAGGACATTAACTCCCCTTCCCGAACGCAGGGAAGAAGGAGCTCAACCTTGCCACAGCAACAACAACAGGACACTACTAAGGCAAACAAGCCTGAATTTAAGGGATTTAAAAAACTCCTTCGTACACTGATGGCCGTAAGAAATATCAATGGTACCTATACGCGCAACGAAGGAACATTGCTCGCGGGATTTATCCATACCCCATCATTCTTTGGACTGGACAGCACTTTCAACATTCCCGGAGCACCTTTTGTCCTTGGTAATCAGGATCCTGACATCAGGTTTCATGCCCTCAACAATAACTGGTTGGTCTCAAATAACAGGCTTACCACCCCATTTACACAAGTGAAAAATATTGATCTTTCACTGAGGGCCAGTGTGGAACCCTTGAATGATTTTAAAATTCAACTCACTGCAAAGAAAACAAAAAATGCCTCCTATAAAGAATTATTCCGGGACACTATTCCGGGTAGTGATATCGGGTTTGCCTCACTAAATCCCAGCCGTACCGGCACCTATTCCATTACTTTTATATCATTGGCAACTGCATTCTCGAAGGATGATGCAGATAATAATTCGCCTGTTTTTGCTGAGTTTGAGAAAAACCTTGAACTAATTAAAAATAGGCTCTCCACAGCCACCGGTTTGTCATATGAACAACGTAATCAGGACATAATGATTCCGGCTTTTGTGGCCGCCTACTCAGGTGTTGATGCTGAGCAGGTGAGTCTTACTCCATTCCCCAAAATACCCCTTCCCAACTGGCGTGTGGATTACAACGGATTATCAAAAATACCTGAGTTGCGGGAAGTATTTCAATCAATAACACTGCGTCATAGTTATCAATCCAAATACAGCATCATGAATTTCACCAATTCCCTGGAATACAACAACCTCGATGGTATTGGTCTGGATAACAAGATTGAAAACTATAATATTGATCAATTTGCCTACAAGCCCAATGAAGCAGGTGAGATCATCCCTGTATATATTATAAATCAGGTGATTATCACAGAACAATTCGCACCCTTGTTTGGAATAAGTGTACGTACGACAAAAAGGCTTACAGCCATGTTTGAATACAACAAGAAAAGAGATGTGTCATTAAACCTGTCAAACACACAGGTTACTGAGTTAAACAGCAACGATGTTTCATTGGAAATGGGCTATACAAAAGACAAATTCACCTTCCCCTTTAAAATGCAGGGACGCACCATCACCCTTGACAATGACCTGACCTTCCGGCTAAATTTCACCATTCGAAATACCGAAACCATACAACGAAAAATTGATGAAGGGAGTACCATCACCAATGGGAATATCAATTTTCAACTTCGCCCGACAGTAAGTTATGTGGTGAATGAAAAGCTAAACCTGCAGTTTTACTTCGACCGTTCAATAAATGAACCAAAGGTGTCAACCTCATATCGCAGGGCGACTACCCGCTTTGGTGTTCAGGTGAGGTTTAGTTTGGCACAATAACCTTTTGCTATTGAAATAAATAGATTATTTTTACCGAAAAATATCGCGTTTATGAATTTACCAGCTGAACTAAAATACTCCAAAGACCATGAGTGGATCAAAGTTAATGACGATAATACGGCATTAATCGGCATTACTGATTTTGCACAAGGTGAATTGGGAGACATCGTATATGTGGAGGTTGAAACCGAGGGTGATGACATTAATCAGGGTGAAGTTTTCGGAACTATTGAAGCCGTAAAAACAGTTTCTGACCTTTATATGCCCGTTGATGGTACTGTACTTGAAGTTAACAGCACACTTGAAGACCAACCTGAGCTGGTAAACAGTTCGCCTTATGAGGATGGCTGGATCATTAAGATAAAAATCAATGATCTTTCTGCAATTGAAAATCTGCTTTCTGCAGACCAATACCGGGAAATCATTGGCGCATAAATTCTGGACAAAAAGGGCCTTTATAACGAGCTCAATAATATGGGGGTTGTTCATTATATCAACCACCCTATCACCCAAAACACGTGTTCCTGAATTACATATACAACACTTGGATAAAATAGCACATTTTATCTTGTTTGGTGGTTTTTCGTTTTTGCTTTCGGGGGTATTTATCTTTTATTTAACAGAAAATAAAAAGTATAAATGGGAGTTTGTGCTACCCTTTTTTACCACTTTATTATTTAGTGCGCTGTTGGAGTTTCTCCAATATTATGTTCCCGGAAGACAACCTGATTTATTGGACTTTTTATTTAATTTTTTGGGAACGACAGCCGGTATTCTATTTTTCAGAATCACGAAAGGTAAATTATCAGCTTCAACCAATGGCAAGTAAATTTTTTATCCTTATATTTGTCAATTGGCAAGTATTAATTCATTTGAAGCATTTAAAATATGGAAGCTAAAAAGACAGAGAAGGCGGATTTAATGAATAAAACAGGGCTTTTTTTTAGTATTGGGATGGTTGTATCCCTCTCTGTTATATTATTCGCTTTTGAAAAAAGGAGTTATGATGATGGCGCGATTGTCGATCAAAGCGGGATAACTGAAGACTTTGAAGAGTTAATGGAAATTCCACCTACCGAACAGCCACCACCACCACCACCGAAAATCCAACAACCACAGGTTATTGAAGTGCCTGATGAAGAAGAAATCGAAGAAGAAATCGAGATTGAGTTTGATACTGAAATTGAAGAAGATGAAGTAATCGAAGTCATTGAAATGGTAGAAGAGCCCGAAGAAGAAGTCGCTGAAGAAATTTTTACCATTGTTGAAGATCCGGCCCAACCGATTGGAGGCTATCCGGCTTTTTATGAGTACATCGGTAAAAACATGAAATATCCTACCCAGGCCAGACGAATGGGTATTGAAGGGCGTGTATATGTTCAATTTGTAATCGATAAGGATGGTTCAATCATTGATGTGCAGGCCGTGAAAGGTATTGGGGCTGGTTGCGATGAAGAAGCTGTAAGGGTAGTGAAAGGCCACCCAGCCTGGAATCCACCAAAGCAAAGAGGACAACCCGTTAAACAACGTATTGTACTCCCAATCACTTTTAAATTGAATTAACAGGAGTATATCCAATCACAAAAAGCCCTGGTATCAATAGGTACCAGGGCTTTTTTTATTATTCAATGCGCACGATCAGAAAGAATAGCACATAAAACAACAGCTTCATGCAGTACCGCAAAAGGCAGGCGATTTAAACTGATCCTTAACCTGAGTAACCCTTGAATTAATTATTCAGACCACCAACTAGAATAAAAGACCAGCCAGCAATCCCGTAAGTATAATGAACGGTGTGGGTATTTTCGTAAACACCAATAAACAAAAAGTGCCAAAGGTAATTACGTAAGTTGCGATGGAGTCTGGCAAAGGTTGAAAGAGCAAAATAGCAGCCGCAACCACCATCCCGGAACTCGCTGCATTAATACCTTCTAATGAAGCCCTTACCAATCTGTACTTTTTTAAATTGTCCCAGAACTTTATAATAAAAAAGATCAACAAGGTTCCCGGGAGAAAAATACCCAGTGCGGCCAGTACCCCACCTATAATTTCTCCAAATATTCCGGCTTCCCGCATAGATAAAGCCCCGATATATGAGCTAAAAGAAAAAACAGGGCCGGGAAGTGCCTGTACGATAGAAAATCCGGATAGAAATTCCTCTCCGGATAAATAATGCTTAAAGTCAACAAACTCAGTATACAACATGGGGATTAACACCTGCCCTCCCCCGAAAATAAGACTGCCGTTTCTGTAAAAATTCTCAAACAATAGAACCGGTAAAAATTTTGTTATGCCACCCAATACGGCCACAAACACAAAAACACCTGCCCACAGGATGAAGTTACGCCAATCAATTTTCATCCCGTTTTTCTCTTCGAGAGGCTGTCTGGCCTTGTAAATGAATCCCGTAATCATTCCTGCAATAATGAGGATGATGGGAAAAACCCAGGGAGAGCGGACGAAATAGGATGCGATCCCCGATACCACCATAATTATAACGCCTGTCGATGTTTTTACTACCTTTAAGCTAATTCTGTAAGCCGCAAAACTCACTACCCCAACAGCCATCGGCTGAATGAATTTAGTGAAAGTCAATGGAATGCCAAATTCATTAAAATAACTGAATAATACACCCGCCATAGTCATAATGGTCACTGCGGGCATCATCCATACAAGTAATGTGAGGTAGGCCAGGCCAGCTCCGCCTATCCGGTAACCAATAGCGGTAATGGTTTGCGTAGAGGTCGGACCGGGAAGTATTTGGCAAAGCGCATTTAACTCAATCAGCTCTTCTTCCGAGAGATAATTGCGCTTTTTCACCATGACATCAAGCATCATGGCCAGGTGAGCCTGAGGCCCTCCAAAAGCAGTAACGGCTAGTAAGGCAACGTCCCTGAGAAATATGTAATACCGGATTCGTTTAATCAACTCCTAAACATTAAAACCGAATATTGACCGCATTCCCAAGCCATCGACATTGACCAAAAAATAGCCTGGTAAATCATGCTACGTTCAAAGGTCACGGTAATTACGGTTGTTTTCGTTAAATCGAAGAAAATTACAACACTTTTTAATTCAGGGCAAATTATCAGTCATAAAAACTAACAAACATTAACGCGCCCTGATTCTATACTTCCTAAAACCCGCAAGCGTATTTTAGGAAGTTAACAAAAAGATATTTTCCCGCCCAGGGGCGGGAAAATATCTAAAACTCATTGTTTTTGGTGCACTTGAATAAGAAAGCAATCTTTAGATTTAAAACGGCGCATTCAATTATATTTAAAACATTACTAAATGTTTATAAAAGCCGCCGACGGAATTAAGGCACTTATTAAATCAAGGCGCGTTAACATTTTAATTCTTTTATACTTCAACTATTCAGGGAACAGTTTTAAGGGTTTTTTACCTCTACCTCAATAGTAGTACTCCATTCCTGTCCATAGGATTGATGCAAACCATCCGCAAATTGAAGTGTAAGCGTATGCTTACCAGGTGTTAATTCAATTACTGTTTCGGTCTGTCCCTTACCAAAATGAATATTCAGGGAGTCGGCGGGAACTACTTTTCCTTTTTCGATAAACCCCCCGTCAATGACAAGGTGATGGTGGCCTTTTCCTTCATGAAGTTCACCAGCCGGCTCTACCGCCATACCCTTTACCCCCATTTTTATCGTAAGCGGCGACTCAACAGCTGCACCGTCAACCAAAGACTCAAAAAATACTCCGGTCTCCTCCACTATTGTTTCTACTTCTTTTTCAGCACTTACAACCTCTTCCCCTTCTGCGGGAGCTTGTTTAGAACTACAGGCAAAGCCCAGCATAACCGGGATAATCAAATAAATTAATTTTTTCATATGTTCACTAGTTTTAATTTAGCTCAAAATTAAACAATTACCCTTTCCTTTGAAAGTACTTACCCAGACAATACTTCCCGCAGTATTTCAACAGATTTCAATTGCCCAAATCCATCAACATGGCTCTTGTACAGGGAAACCAACTCATTGAGCAACCGCATTCTGTCGGAATAGCTTATCTTCAACTCATGATCAAACGGTAATCTTGCCATATCCGCATAGAGATTGTCGTGCTCCATGAGCATATCCGCCCCGAAACCAAGGTATCTTGCCAGTTTTATGAGGAACTGCAAATGGAAGTTTTCATAATTGGTTTTCAGGCTTTCCAAAATTTGTATGGCATGGTAGATGAACCAAAACATGTCTTCCGATGCCATTTGCTCCTTGATGGATTTATTCAAAACCTCTGCCATAAAAAGAGCAATACTTGATTTTTTTATGGCGGTGTAAATATGATTGAGTGGTTCTGCCACATTAAATTCACTTAAACGGTGTATATCGGAACCTTCCTTGTAGTAAACAACCAACTCCAGTAATGTCAGCGGTTGAAATAAGGCCACCCCACCCTGACGCTTTGCCGACCTGATCCCATTTACAATAAATGATTGTCGGCCAAATTTCTCGGTAAAAACATGAACGATCACAGAGGTTTCCCGGTATTTAAAATATTTCAGGACGATACCCCGGGTTTTTAATTGCTTACTCATTTTATTACTGCAATTTTCCCAACATAGGTATCAGTACCATCAGGCGCTACACTGAATACAAAATACACCCCCGAAGCAGGTCGCTGACCACGATAATCCAATACATTCCAACTTGCCGTGCCCCCATTGGAAACACCTTTCCATACCAGACGACCTGCCGCATCAGTAACCTTTACATCGGCAGCCATCGGCAATCCTGATATCCCTACAAGTCCATTATATTCCGGAATTACCGGGTTAGGAAATATCTTTACATTCGTGTGTTGTTGAGCCCCGGCAGTAGCGTCACTACGATAACTGACTATACCGTTTTCTGTTCCAAAAAAAACTTCACCAGAAGCAGGTAAAACAGCTATCCCACGTATATTCCCCGGCAGCAAAGGACTGTTATTCTGATTAAAATGAACAATTTCACTTTCCCCCTGCGCATCGTACAGCCACACTCCCTGAGTAGTTCCAATCCATTTTCTGTTTCCCCCGTCTACGGTCAGTGCCAACACTTCTTTTCCCCTGAATAATGGAACATAACCCACCATTGGCTTGATTGCATCGACCGGCCCCTCCATAGCCATTCTGTCAAAAAATGCAACACCCTGATCGGTACCCAACCAAAGTTTACCTTGTTGATCAAGCACCATAGCGTTCACCCGATCACCGGGTAGTCCTCCGGCTCCCTCTGTTGCAGAAAGATATCTGTGTCTTTTGGTTATTTTATCAAAAACAATCATCCTTCCTCCAACGTCAGGCTCCAAACGAATATATATATAATCCTGGTGGCCCAAAAGTTCTGACGGGTGTGTGTTTGATCCAATATTAAAGCTTGTTAATTGACTATCATTTCCATACAGCCAAAGGGCATCGGTGCTTCCTATTAACGTAAACCAAAGTCCGTCCTCATCATAGTACAAAGAAGACACCCGTGGATTTACTCCCAAACCAGGCAATGTGATAAGATTCGGGGAAGACAAATGGTCAAATTTATAAATGCCTTTGCCAAAAGCGCTAAAAAAACCAGATGAGGAGCCGGAAGTCGTAATATCAACGATATCTGAAATGTCTTCATACGTTGGATATTCATACCTGTTGAAATTAGACCATTTCCCGGCCTCGAATTGAAAAATGCCTTCAAAACTGTTACTTGGCGAACTACTGACATCATATCCACCGGCTGAAACCATTAGTTTATTCCCGGAAACATCAAACCTCCAGATATTATTTGAAAACGGACCGTTGGGCATAATACTCTCTATACCATCCGTTCTGATAGAGATCAGCCCTTTATACCGATCTCCCCCCCATAATCGCCCTTGCTTATCTCTTCTCACAACACTTAATTTCGA
>JAOUKJ010000653.1 GCA_029882675.1 Cyclobacteriaceae bacterium | reverse complement strand
TATAAGGCACGGGCCACTGGCACCGCATCTTCGGCATGGGCAATTGATACAACAGGTAGTATTTTTTGCGTGAAATAGTTTTCCATAAATTGTTTCCTTCGTGAGCTGTATTATTATTTTTCGGGAGAGTAAAATTAAGGATTTCTACATTTAAGTAAGGGCATACAGGAAACATTTTAGCCGGATTAATCGATTGCCCTGGCCTACTTCTACATTACCTCACAAATTCATTACTGCTTTTACAACTTACCGCTTATATTTGCACCCTCAAAAGCAAACCTATGACAACGAATTTTGTAGAAGAGCTCCGGTGGAGGGGCATGATCCATGATATGATGCCCGGTGTGGAAGACGAACTCAGCAAAGGAATGACCTCCGCTTACATCGGTTTCGATCCCACTGCTGACTCCCTGCACATTGGAAGCCTGGTGCAAATCATGACACTGGTCCACTTCCAAAAGGCAGGGCATAAACCCATTGCCCTGGTGGGTGGTGCCACAGGCATGGTTGGCGATCCCTCGGGAAAATCGGCCGAGCGCAACCTGCTCTCGGAAGAAGTGCTCAACTACAACCTGGAATGTGTAAAAACCCAGCTCGGCAAGTTTCTCGATTTCGATTGCGGAGCAAACTCGGCCGAAATGGTCAATAACTACGACTGGTTTAAGGAACTTAACTTTCTGGACTTTATCCGCGATGTAGGCAAACATATCACCGTAAGCTATATGATGGCCAAGGACTCTGTTCAAAGCCGGCTGGAAACGGGTCTTTCCTTTACTGAATTCAGCTACCAGCTGGTACAAGGCTATGACTTCTTCTGGCTATATGAAAATAAAAACTGCAAGTTACAGCTTGGTGGCTCAGACCAGTGGGGCAACATTGTCACAGGCACTGAGCTCATCCGCCGCAAATGTGGTGGGGAAGCTTATGCCGTCACCACACCCCTGATCAAAAAAGCCGATGGCACCAAATTTGGCAAAACAGAAGAAGGCAACGTATGGCTCGATGCGGAAAAAACCACACCTTATAAGTTTTATCAGTACTGGATCAACGCCTCTGATGAAGACGTGAAAAACTACATCCGCATCTTCACCTTGTTCGACAAGGACAAAATCACTGAACTTGAACAGCAACACGAAGAGGCTCCACACCTGCGCATACTTCAAAAAGCCCTTGCTGATGATATCACCACGCGCGTCCACTCCAAGGCAGACCTCGAAATGGCCATCAAAGCCTCGGGCATTCTTTTTGGCAAGTCAACACATGAAGATCTGGCCGGCCTGGATGAAAAAACCATCCTGTCTGTTTTTGAAGGTGTGCCCCAGGTGACCATCACAAAAGCAGCGCTGGAAAGCTGTGAAAATATTACTGACTTTGTTTCAGAAGTGACAAATGGGATCGTTTTTCCTTCAAAAGGAGAAGCCCGCCGGATGATCAAAGGGGGCGGCGTGAGCATCAACAAGGAAAAAATTGATGACCCCAACGGGACGCTGCAAGGCAACCTGTTGAAAGACAAGTATCTCCTGGTGCAAAAGGGCAAAAAGAATTATTATTTGGTGACCGTGGAATAAAAAGGACTTTCCGCTCCATATCAGGCTTTTCAATTTTCTACCTGGTGCTCCCAAGCAACGCCGCTATTTTCTCAAACTCCTCCCCCTGATCCCACTCCGTGGCGCCCGTGCGCTCGTACACGACCACATCGCCCTGAAGGATGATGGTGTAGGGCAAAAAGTCTGTCCGGTACTTCGCGGGCAACAGCATATCATTGTATGAATACAGGGGCAGGCCGATTGCTGCCTTTTCCGCAAAACCACGCACTTTTCCGGCATCCTCATATGAGAGGTAATAATAACCCATATCATCGCCCAGTTGCTCCATCATCCTTTGCATAGAGGGCATTTCTTTGATACATGGTCCACACCATGTGGCCCAGAAATTCACGAATACCAATTTCTTATCTTTCGCAATAAAGACCGTATCCCCGGTCACATTCACCAATGGAAGGTCAAACAGGGAGTTTACAACCATTGTGGCGGACTCCTCCCCGGCCACAGCGGGCGAATTTCCATTTTCAGTAACCGCTTCAAGCGGTTTGGATGGATTGCAAGATGAGAATACTACGGCTAAAGCAATAACAGCGCTTATATTTTTCATGAGCATTAATTTTTCTTTTTAATCGGCAAATTCAAATCCGGTGTTCGTCCCGATCCGGATACAATCAGGCTGTCCGGATACAAGGTCACTACGCCCCATGCATTGGTATCTTCTGTTTCCACCATTCCGGGAAGGGTAATAAAATACTGATTGTTTTTCCGCTCAAAGTGGCCTTTGTGGTTATGTCCGTTAAGCCAGGCAACAACATGATCATATTTTTCTAAAACAGCACGTACTTCCACATCATTCAAGAGGTTGTGCGCATCGTCAGGGCCAATGGGAAAATGACAAAAAAGAATCACCTGCTCCCCTTTTTCCCG
>JAOUKJ010000652.1 GCA_029882675.1 Cyclobacteriaceae bacterium | reverse complement strand
CAAAATTCAATGTATCTTCATAATTGAGGTTGGGAAAGATGAAGTAGCCCTGTTCATCCGAAACGGCCTCTTCCTCAAACATCATGTCTTCCATCAATCCAAGGCGTACTGTCCCTTCCCTGCCTTCATCGCGTTTATAAAAATCAACAATTTGCCCAATGATAGACAATCCTTCTTCCGGCGGAATAACAACCCCCATTGGGTTGTCTGACAGCACGTCCTCCCAAAGTATTCTTCTCCATCCCTGCGTTAAGAGCAAAACATCCAGGTCATCTTTCCTGTTTTCATTGGCCGGATCGAAATACTGACCCGGCAATTCAATTTCTCCTTGCAAATCTGAGCTAAGCAATAAATAGGTTCTGATATTTTCCCGGGTCATGGAGCCCGCAAAATCCTGCCGGACAATGGTCATCGACAAATTGACGGAATCAACGGCTCCGGCCAGTTCAAACTGTATATCCACCGGCTGACGGTTTCCATATACCGCAGCGCCCGGTTTTACTTCAACCGGTGCCCCTGATTTCGGATTTTCAACAAAGAGCAACCGCTCACTCACCGGTTTTGCCGCTCTGTCAAACAAGGTCATGGTCAATATACCCTCGGGCAAACCAGCCGTTGAAAGTTTTGATGAAATATGACCATTTCCTTTTCCCTCCACCACATGCAGAACATGGCCCCTGATATGTAACACAATAAAAGCGCCGGCCATATCATCGTTGAAATTATTGGCCGCCTGCACAAACAAAACATTGCTCCGTATAGCCCCGGAAAGGATGTAGGCATTGTCTTCGGATGCAGGAAGGGGAAAAGTAAACTCTTCATTGTTGTAATTCACCCGGGCCTTATACCTCTCCCCTTTTTCGGCAAACAAGGGTACCTTTCCCATGCCCAGCGCATTTGATGAAAAAGAAAGCAACGAATCATTTTTTACAGAATATATTGCCCCTTCCACTGGAATGCCCTTCCCATTTTTATCCAGGGCCTTAAAGGCCAGCTGGTTCACCATGTTGGAGGCCAGATGACCGCCCTCGGCAAAAAACTGTACATCCAAGACCGGTTTTTGTTTCCTGACATTACTGCCCTGGCTGGCTGCCGCACTTTCTGATATATTGGTAAAAGGTGTTTTTTGATAAGGGTCCAAAACACTAATCTCTTTTCTGAACATGTATTCATCCGGAAAGTTTTGCATATACCGGGTATGCCCGCGAAGCACATAATTCCCTGCGGGCATATCAACCGGAAGGAACATTTCACCATGCGCCACACCAGATTGCACATCCAGCACACGATGTATGTAGAATGAAGAGTCCGGCCCCAGTAAATCCACATACAGCACATTACTGGGCGCCGCACCTTTATGCGAGGTAGCCTCTACCACATAGGCCTTGAACCAGAGGTTCTGCCCGGGACTAAACATGTCCCGGTCGGTATGGATAAACACTTTTTCAGCAGGGCGTGATTTTTGGAAGTTCTGGAACTTTTCAACAGTACTGGTAGAAATATCAACTTGAGCTTGTGCAAAGCAAATACATGAATGTGAAAGAAAAAATACTGAGATCAACCGGAATCCAATAAAATATATCTTATAGTTCATTTTGATAAATTAATAAAAATGCAATATAAAGTATTTTACATATTAACCAATATTTAAACTTTATATAATCATTTTATCAATTAATTAGGCATCATATGATTCCAAATTTAGTTGCTTATAAAGTTGTATATTCCTACCAAGATGCTATACTAATTCAGGCACTCCAGTACACCCTCGAAAGGGAAAAACCTTCTCTGCCTTCTTAATTAATTTTGAACGAAATGGGTAGAACAATTCTTTGTTTTACAGCTACTCCCTGATGTCTGGGTATATTCCATCTGGCAGAAGCTGCCACAACCCTCACTGCCTCTGAATCACACCCGTCATCGATCCCTTGAACAACTTTAACATCGGTGAGCGTACCTTCCTCATCCACTACAAATTGAACAAAAACTTTTCCTTCAATACCCTTTTCTCTTGCTGCTTCAGGGTAGACAAGAGAATTACGGAGATAGTCAAAATACTTGTCGTATCCTTCGGTTGGTGTGGCAGGCTCATCAACAATAGCCAATATCTCGTTTTCCTCTACGGATGGTTCTAAGGCACCCTGCGGTTTCAAAACTTTTTCACTACCCAAACTGAAGGTAATAGGCAGTACAATTCTTTGTTTTACAGTTATACCCCTTTGGCTGGCGGGCTCCCACCGGGGGGCGGCCGCCACAATATTAACTGCCTCTGCATCGCAACCGCCACCAATACCTTTCACGGCTTTCACATCGGTCAGGTACCCTTCTTCATCCACAATAAACTGGACATAAACCCTCCCTTCAATTCCCGCCTTTCTGGCCTGTTGCGGGTAAACCATAAAGCCGGCCACATACTCGTAAAATCCAGGAAAACCTCCCGGAGGGCTGGCCGGTTTTTCTGTTATGATAAATAC
>JAOUKJ010000651.1 GCA_029882675.1 Cyclobacteriaceae bacterium | reverse complement strand
CTGCGGTGTTTTACCTATATTATATGGAGGATTCCTTACGGAAGTTGCTTCAGATTGGGAAGTAGTGGTAATGAGACCGGGAGCGGGACCAATTGACAACCTGGCCGAGGCTCTCCTCAATACCGATCAGGGCTATAAAAGTGCTTCTACGGAGAATAAAAAAATAAAGAAAACAATAATATCCACCCTGTTGCGCAGCAGTTCCCTGGGGTTAGTGGAAGCGTTGGAACAACTTAAAAAAACAACTAATAAAAACTACCTCATCCTCGTTGATCAATTTGAAGAACTCTTCAGGTTTAAAGATAGCAGGGATGCCGGTGCAGTAGATGAAACCCTTGCTTTTATTAACCTTTTACTTGAAGCTGTTGATTATAAAGATAGTCCCATCTATGTGGCTTTGACCATGAGGTCTGATTTTATAGGTGAGTGTGCCCAATTCGCAGATTTGACTAAAAAAATCAACGACAGCCATTATTTAATTCCCCAAATGACCCGGGACCAAAAGCGAAAGGCCATAGAGGGTCCGGTAGCAGTAGGTGGAGCTACCATTTCATCGCGTTTGGTACAAAGACTTTTAAATGACCTGGGAGACAACCCGGATCAACTGCCTATTCTTCAACACTCCTTAATGCGTACATGGGATTATTGGAGAAAGTATAAAGATTCAGAAAATGAACCTGTTGACATAAGGCATTATGAATCCATTGGAACCATGAGTGAGGCCCTATCGCTTCATGCCAATGAAGCTTATGATGAATTGGATGAAAAGCAAAAGGTAATTTGCGAATTTATATTTAAGGCAATCACTGAAAAGAGAGGGGAAAATTTTGGAATCAGAAGACCCACAAGACTGGGGGATATTGCTTCCATTTCAAATTCTTCTGTGGAAGCAGTAGCCGGGGTAATTGAAAAATTCAGGCAACCGGGAAGATCCTTACTTACCCCTGCCCACGGAATACCTCTGAATGATAAATCAATTGTTGATATATCGCATGAGAGTTTAATGCGAATTTGGGTACGACTTAAAAACTGGGTGGAAGATGAAGCCGATGCAGTGCAAATGTATGTGCGATTGGCTGAAGCAGCAGGTATGTACCAATTGGGGAAATCGGGCCTTTGGAGACCACCAGATTTGCAATTGGCCCTGAATTGGGAGGCAAAACATAGACCTACCCTAATTTGGGCACAACGGTATCACCCTGCTTTTGAGCGAACCATGGAGTTTCTCTCCCATTCCAAAAAAGAGTATGATACTGAACAACGTATTAAAGAACTACAAGCCAAAAGAAGACTGAAGACCGCACGGGTTACAGCCATGGTGATGGCATCGCTATGTGTAGTAGCTGTAGGATTTCTTTTGTTTGCTTTTGACCAAAAGACAACAGCTGATGAAAAAACAATAGAAGCTCAAGACAACCTGGCACAAGCCTTAAGGCAAACAAAAATATCAGACAGCTTGAAAACTGTGGCAGATGATGCTGCCGAAGATGCTGCAAGGGAGGCAAAAAGAGCTTCAGAAGAAGCTGAAAACGCAAAAATCCAAAGACAAATTGCCGATTCCGCCTCAGTTGTAGCGCAATTTCAGGCTGAAGAGGCTTTGAAACAGGCTGAACTTGCAAGACAAAGAGGAGATACGGCTGAAGTACGAAGATTGGAGGCCGTGGCAGCTCAACTATTAGCAGATAGAAATGCCCAGGAAGCAAGGAATCAGGAAGAATTGGCTAAACAACAAATGTACCTCGCTCAGGCCCGTACCATGGGGTTCTCAAGTCAGTCAATGAAAGGGGAACAATTTGAACAATTGAAGGGCCTATTGGCTCAGCAGGCGTACCTTTTTAATGTAGCAAAAGACGGGTACCCGTATGAAGGATCCATTTACTATGCACTGTATGATGCATTGAAGCAATTTGAAGATGACCTGACCATCACCCACGAAGGGAATTACAACAATTCCGATGGGGATATCCTTCTTATCCGGGCTACTTCATCGAATATCGTTTATTCCATTCACCAAAATGGTCAGATTTATGCCTGGCGCACTTCTTCTGGTTCAAAAGTGAGGAATTACGACGTACTTACCCCAGTTATCCCCTTGGCCACCATCAAAACGGCTGTTTTAAGCAAGGATGAGAAAACGATAGTCATTGCAGGAAAAATGGGAGACCGTAGTTTCGCACAAATAATAAATACCGCTTCCCCTGAAAACCCCACAGAGATAGAGCTCACTGGATTCGGTATTACCGATGCGTATTTTGCGCCCAACAATGATCTGTACCTGTTAAATAACCAAGGATCTTCCCTTTGGCTTTATAAAAACAATTCGGCCAAAGAAGTAATCAAACCCACTGAAAAATTAAATGTAATCACAGTGAGTAAGGATGGAAAGGATTTGTATGGAGGGTCAGCTGCAGGTAAAGTCATTCTTTACGATTTAAACAATAACTACAATTCAAAAATAATTTTCCAAAAGGATCAAACCAGCAT
>JAOUKJ010000650.1 GCA_029882675.1 Cyclobacteriaceae bacterium | reverse complement strand
ACGCCAAAAACCAGCTTTCGTCCAATGCCCGATTCAAATGGAAAAATGCACTTGCCTCCTACCAGCGCATCAACGTCATGTATGAGGAGATCAGAAAATCTCCCGGGGCATTAAGGGTAATACCCAACCCTAAAAATTACTACAGCAAAGTAGCAGAACTAAAGCTGAAAGCCGCAGAAGAGAGTTATAAAGATGGGCTGGCAGCCCTGGCACTCAATACACGGGAAAGCGCCAAAACAGCTTATTTTCATTTTATGGATGCAAATGAGCTATCTCCCGGATATAAAGACGTGGAGGACCTTATTGTTGAATCACAGCTGGCTGCTACCCTCAAAGTAGTCATTGAACAAATACCTGTACCTGGCAAATACCAGCTAAGCGGTGGCTTTTTTCAGGACAAAATAGAATCTTTCGTGCACCAACCCGGTGTAGGCGGTCCTTTTGTGCGCTTTTTTACCCCACAGGAAGCCGCCGAACTGGAAACCATAGATCAGATTATGCACATCCGGTTTGATGATTTTGTAGTGGGGGAAACCCATTTATTGCAAAAAGAAGAAAACCTGTCCAAAGACAGTGTGAAGGTTGGTGAAGCCACGCTGGCTGATGGAACAAAACAACCCGTCTATTCAACCGTCACTGCCAAATTGATCACCTATCACAAAGAAGTCAAGTCAAGTGGATTGGTAAGCCTGCGCATTGTTGACCCCCTGACCAACAGCGTGATAAAACATGAAAAATTCAACAGTGAGTTTATTTGGATCAATGACTGGGGCCACTTCAACGGGGATGAACGTGCTTTAGACAAACAGCATTTTGATATTGTTAATCAAAAAGAAATACAGCCCCCACCACCCCAAGACTTGTTTTTTGAATTTTCAAAACCTATATATGATCAGGTGACACAGGAGATCAATAACTTTTATAAAAGGTTTTGAAAAAGTGCAGTACCCGTTTAAATATAACGGAACAGCTGTTTACTTCATCAACGCCTCCAACAAAATCATTCGCTATGAAAACAACAACCGTCCTTTTACTCCTCTTGTCCTATGCCCTGATGGTCACAGCTCAGGAAGCCCGTATAATCATCGACATCCCCTCAACACAAAAACCCTGGAGTTCCCTTGATGTAAACAATAAAGAAAACAATTTTCAGTTTGCGATCGTCACCGACCGTACCGGGGGCGCTCGTCCGGGTATTTTCATGAAAGGGATTAGTAAGTTAAATCTTCTCCAACCGGAATTTGTAATGAGTGTGGGCGATTTCATACAGGGTTATACAACGGATGTCGATCGCCTCGATCAGGAATGGAGCGAGTTTAATGGTTTCATAGATAGCTTGCAGGCCCCCTTTTTCTACGTGCCCGGCAACCATGACATTACCAACAAGGTAATGGAAGATAAGTGGAAGGAACTTTATGGGGTCACCTATTACCATTTTGTTTATAAAGATGTACTTTTTCTTTGCCTGAACAGCGAAGACAACTACCGTGGCGCAGGGCGGGGCTCCATTGGTGATGAGCAATTTGAATATATAAAAAATACCCTGGCAGAAAATAAGGACGTCCGTTGGACTTTTTTATTTATGCATCAGCCTTTATGGACACAGGAGGACACCAAACGCTGGAAAGAAGTGGAGGATCTACTGCAAGACCGGGATCACAATGTATATGCCGGCCACTACCACCGTTACTGGAAGACGGTGAGAAACAACGGCAAATATATTGCACTTGCCACTACAGGAGGTGGAAGCCGTCTGCGGGGCCCCTCCTATGGGGAATTTGACCATGTGGTATGGATGACCATGACCGAGCAGGGGCCCATCATGGCCAACTTGTTACTCGATGGGGTTTGGGATGAAAATGTGGTTACAGATCACCTGGCTGACTTTGTGCGCAACCGACCTTTTCCGGCAAAAATAGAACCCGCATATTATGATAATATAAACCTCCCTGCTGAAAAGACAGAAATCATCCTCAATAACGACAGTGACTATAAGATGCAGGTGGATTTGTCGGGGCGTGCTCACCCTGACGTGTTCTTCAGCATTGAAGAGTCCAGTATAGAAGTCAACCCCAATTCCCTGGTTCGGGTACCCGTAAATATTGAAAATGTAAACAAAAAAAACATCGAAGAAATTGTCCCTTTGGAATTTACTGCCGAGGTCAGTTTTCAATACCCTGGTAGACCAAATCTGGCCATTTCGGAAAGCATAAAATATAAACCTCACTATAAATACACTTCCGCTCCCCTTGTGCGGGAAATAAGCATTGATGGAAAGTTAAAAGAATGGGGCGAACCCGATCACCTTGTCAAGGGAAATGAAAAATTAACAGGCAGTCCACTCCACTATGCAGGAGAGAGCGATTGTCGTATTCACTTTTCATATGCGCATGATGATGACTACTTTTATATCGCGTATGAAGTCATTGATGATGACCTGTATACAAAAGAAGGTGAACCAGCCAGAAGTCAGGATGCCATTGTCAT
>JAOUKJ010000649.1 GCA_029882675.1 Cyclobacteriaceae bacterium | reverse complement strand
CCTTTGTGGTACTGTTGGGATATATAGCAGTTTGCCTTTTTTACATCAGCGGCAGATACAGCTATCTTTTTGACTACATGGCCTTTAGCCTACCCATGATACACTCTGACCTGTCGGGTTTTGCCGACCTGCCAGCCATACTCATCCAGCGGGGCATCTACATCTGTCTGGGCCTGGGACTTATTTTCCTGTCGGTACAGCTCATCAACCGGCTGGAGCAATCCAGAGCAATGGCTGCCTTTTCCATCGTGGCAGCTGTGGTATTTTTGGCGCTGGCATCCGGCCTCGTGATTAAACATTTGCAAAAAAGACAGGCCGCGAATAACTTACGAATGGCTGTAAAAGAACGTTACAGTGCTTATGCAGACCGGCCAAATGTCAGGGTGACGGCCTGTGATATCCATTTGGAGCACCTGGGACATGAAATCAAGGTCGTATCGACCGTTAGTGTGAAAAATAGCACCGATAAGGCATTGGAAAACCTATTCTTCACACTCAATCCCGCACTTAAGGTGGGCGCTGTGTTGGTGGGTGACCGGGAGTTGCCTTTTGAACGCGACCACCAGTTTGTTATAATCCATGAGAAAACCAGTCCGGGGGATGAAGTTCAACTAACCATTACATATCAGGGCCGAATTGATGAAAAAGTGGCCTATCCCGATGTGGATGATGAACAGTACAACCTCCACTTCCGGATGAATGTGTACAATGTGGACAGGAAGTATGCTTTTCTCACGCCTGACTATGTGTTACTCACGCGCGAAGTGCTCTGGTATCCCTCGGCCTGGCTGCCTTTTGACCGGAAGAAAGCGGTTCTTAATGCCGGACAGTTTACGGATTTCAGCCTCGTGGTAAAGTCACCCCATGGTTTGCTGCCCATTTCACAGGGCAAACGGGAAGTGAGTGACACGGATGAGTTCACCTTTGTCACCAGGCAACCCCTGGTTCAACTGTCGCTGGTCATGGGGCATTACCGCGAGGAATCCCTTACGGTGGATAGTATCGAATATGGATTGGCTGTCTATGAAGATCATGACTACTTCCGGCCTTTTTTCACCAACCTGTCCGATACACTACCGCACTTGATCACCGAGTTGAAGCAGGATTATGAACGGGAGCTGGGGCTGGAATACCCTTATGACCGTTTTACGCTTGTAGAGGTGCCGGTACAATTTGTGTCACACCATCGGATATGGACAGAGGCCAAAGAGGTGATGCAGCCCCAGATGTCTTTTTTCCCTGAAAAGGGTGTGGGCATCAATACTGCCGATTTTGATTTTATAACCAACCGCATAGAACAACAAAACAAACAGCGTGGAGGAGATATGACACCAACTGAACTGGAGGCGCAGGTATTCAGGCAGTTTGTCAACGGCAACCTGACCATGAGCTCTTCAGAATTTTTCTGGGGAAATAATGCCCGAAGGTATTATCTCAATTCATATTCCATCTTCCCAAGCTATTATTCCCACACCAACTATGTTTATTCAGAAGACTGGTCTTTTTTCAACCGGGCCCTGGAATCGTATTTGTGGAGGAAAACGGCCCGGCGCAACCGCCGTCGGTTTAATGCGGATCCGCAAATGAATGCAAGTCAGGCTTTGCAGAATAAGACATTTGAAGAGATTCTCGCCGGGGGTGAAATCGAATTGATCAACGATGTGATAGACGCCAAAAGTGAGTACCTCTTCAAAATGATTGAGATAGATATTGCTGAAGAGCTGGATATTGATAAACTCATTTCCACCCTCGTGGATTCCGGTCGTTTCAGGGTATCGGATATGGTGTTATTAAAGAATACATACCAAAAATTAACAGGCGCAGATCTTGGCCCGTTACTGGATAAGTTATTAAAAACAGAAGAGCTACCCGGCTACCTCATTGCCGACATCCGTCCGCTGAAGTTCAAGGAGGGTGACTATACCCGCTACCTTGTTTCTTTCCGGATAACCAATACGCGTGAAGTGGAAGGGATCGTGGAGGCAACGTTTTATTCGGGAGGTGGCCGTGGCCGGGGAGAAGGCTTTCGGGGATCCGGTTTTGGCCAACGCAGTGAGGAAGAAGGAACCAGTAAACTGATCCGGATGGGGCCGGGACAAACTCGTGAGGTGAGTGTAAGGCTCGATAGTGAACCGGGGGCCATGGCCCTCAACACTTTTATCTCTGCCAACCTGCCCGGCAATGTACGGTATCCCCTCGATCATTTTGAGGAAACCAGCCGCCCACCAGCGGAAGTAAACAGGGTAACTGAACATCGGGTAAGTTTAACCCTGCCCAATGAAATCGTTGTGGATAATGAAGATAAGGGTTTTTCCTTTGATGAAGTAGTCAACGAAACTCCGCTGAGGGCCTGGGTCACCAATCTGACCTCAGGTGAGGCAGCGGCTGAAGATGAGGGGTATGTGGAAATTCGCTGGTGGCGTGCCCCCAACAACTGGACACCGGCTATCTCTTCCTGGTTTTATGGTGGAGAAGTGCGTTCGGCACATTTT
>JAOUKJ010000648.1 GCA_029882675.1 Cyclobacteriaceae bacterium | reverse complement strand
TATTTTTTTCACGTTGCCATCTGATTGCAGGTAACTGCGCGACACATTCAACGGGATGTCTGGTGAGTCAATAACCCCATGTAGCAACATCAGAAATTCAGGCACCACATCTTTTACCTCGTCGGTGATGAACACCTGGCGGGAGTAAAGCTGGATTTTATTGCGCTGCATCTCGAAGTCGTTTTTTATCTTCGGGAAATACAGTATGCCTGTCAGGTTGAATGGGTAATCTACATTGAGGTGTATCCAGAAGAGCGGGTCTTCTGCCATGGGGTACAACTCCTTATAAAACTGCAAATAATCTTCATCTTTGAGCTCTGTAGGCGATTGTGCCCACAGCGGGTTGGTGTTGTTGATGATGCGGTCTTTCTTTACGGTCTTGAATTTAGGCTGCCCCTCTTTATCTTCGCCATCGGGTTCCTGTGTTTCTTCAGTGCCAAACTTGATGGTGATGGGCATAAACTTACAGTATTTGTCCAGGATACCCTTTAATTTCCACTCATCGAGAAATTCTTCCGAATCGCCGGCTACATGGAGGATAATCTCGGTACCGCGTTCTTTTTTCTTAGCCGTGCTGATCTTGTACTCTGTTGATCCATCGCATTCCCAGCTGGCGGCTTCGGCACCTTCCTGGTAGGAAAGGGTGTTGATCACGACTTTTTCTGCGACCATGAAGGCTGAATAGAAGCCCATACCAAACTTACCGATGATGTCATTGACATCTTCCTTGCCTTCAAGCTTTTCGATAAATTCAGTAGCACCGGAAAACGCGATCTGGTTGATGTATTTTTTCAGCTCCTCGGCTGTCATACCAATTCCCTTGTCCAGAATGGTGATGGTTTTTTTCTTTTCGTCAAAGCTCACCTCGATGGAATCATCGCCCACTTCACCGGTAAATTCACCCATTGAAGACAGTCTCTTTAGTTTTTTCGTAGCATCGACGGCGTTAGCTACTAATTCACGAAGGAATATCTCATGGTCTGAATAAAGGAATTTTTTAATGATCGGAAAGATATTTTCCGTGTTGATTGAAATTGTACCTTTCTCTGCTTTTGCTGCTTTTGCTGCCATTTTTTATTTATTTTTAATATTAATCACGTTGATACTCCTCCTTAATCAAAGGGTGTTCCAATTTAATATTCAGGTTAAATTATGACATTCTGACAGGAAAGTCAGTAGGCTGATTTGTTCAGCATGTCATTTTTGAGGTGGAAGGGGGCTGTTATAGACGTCAGTCGCAAAGGAATATTTTTGGGCTAAAGCCAGGTGAGGAGGTATATTCACTTTCCCCAGGCTGGGCCTGGGGAAGGTTACATATTACTTTTGATGGCATGAAATAGAATTGAAGCAGAATGACCACTGTTTTTGGTCAGGACAAAATTAATTCAAACACCCTAAATAAATTTTACTTAAATAGTGAAAAATTCACCTGAAAATAGTTAATTTATTATTTGAATTTTTATGTATATTTGCTCTATGGCACGCAAATCAATACTCTTTTCGATTCTTTTATTTACGTTTTTTTACAACTCTTTTTCACAAGAACTGACTGGCACATATTCTCCTAATAAAAAAGTATGGTTCAGTACAACGAACGTGATAGAATTAAACCACGTCCCTTTTACTGTCCGAACCGATGATTTCAAGGCCAGACTCCATGGTCTGGAACTGGCGGCAGGCAAAAAGATAAGGCTCAATACTGCCGGAAAGTTTAGTTTTGATATGGGATTAAAGGGAGGTGTCCGGTTGAAAAACAACAGGAATGATTTGGCTCCCTTGGGAGATTCAGAACATCATTTCATGTATTTTCGTCTGGCCATGGATGACAACGTTAACCATTATTTTATCAGTCTGCCATTTACTGTAGCTTACACGGTCAAAGATTATTTTCAACTTCGCCTGGGGGTAGAGGGTATCCTTTACCCTCAATCCAAGACGAAAGACTTTTTTATGAGTTCTTTTATTGAAGCTAACGCCCACTTGAGTTCTTTTATTGGCCTTTCGAAAACCTTAAATAACAACCTCGTCTTAGGTCTTAACGTCTTTACCGGTTTGCATGACTTTTATTCTATCGGGGTTGCATGGGAAGATCCGCTAACAGGAATTCGCGAAGACATGAGTTACAGTATTAAAAGAAACGGCATCCGATTGTCAGTAGAGTATAAATTCAGGCAATAATTAATAAATTTTTCAGCGGCGCTGTCGCTGAAAAATTTATTTCATCAATTCCATCATCAGCACCGTCATATTCTTATCGTCAGAGTCACTGGCACCCTCGCCATAGCGTACCAATTGCAGATATACCCGTTTACTTTTCCACCGGTAGGCCTCCAGTACACCTTTTTCGTCAATGGTATTAAATTGTTCGGCCGGTCCAAAGTCTTCTTCCAGTTGGCCGAGCAAACTTTGAAAGGCCAGGTTGTCTGGCTTCCGGTAATAAAAGTCGATATAGTTGAGCTGATCTTTGTAAAAGCCCAGGTTGGTCTTTCGTACTTTCAGGT
>JAOUKJ010000107.1 GCA_029882675.1 Cyclobacteriaceae bacterium | reverse complement strand
TTTGTCAGTCATAGCGATTGCTTTTTGCAGGCCGTTAAGTTAAGAAAACCTATCTTAATTATTTCCTAAAATCCGCAAGTGGATTTTAGGTATTAAAGAAAAAGATGTTTTCCCGCCCCCGGGGGCTGGAATTTAACTTGAAAAAGTGAGTAGCTTTTAGATAAAAAACGGCGTATTCGGTAATATTTAAAACATTATTAAATGCTTCTTAAAGCCGCTTACTGATTTACGGTATTTAATAAACCTGATAGCAACTGATACTGCGAAAAGTCAGGCACCATAATATGTGCTCCGGCATTGATAAGACGGGTTCGTTTTCCTGTATGCAGGCCATACCTTCTCACCTCATCACTGGCTATGCCTACTGCTATGCCTCCCGCTTTGCGTGCCACCTGGATTTCTACCGGCCCATCGCCAAAGACTGCGAGTTCTTCACCACGCAGGTTGTTTTCTTTCAGAATGTTATCTACAACCATCCTTTTGGAATATTTACTGATGTCACCCACTGCCCCGTAAATCCGTCCTTCGAAAATTGGGGCATAACCCAACACTTCTGCCTCATTGATAACATCATCACGGTCAGTGCCACTGGCCAGATAGAGTTTAATCCCCTTTTCGCGGAGTATATCGAGAAACGGCACGGCCCCTTTCATCGTGTAATCAGCTAATCCCAATTGACCGGAAGTATATTTTTCCGTTCGTGCATTAACCATCTTCATGAGGGCGTCATTATAAATTTCTTTGTAGCCAAATTTATCAAGGATGTCTTTTTTAGGCACAAAATTAAATTCATCGACCATCTCAACGAGGCCTTCCATTTGTACGATGGTTTGTATGCCGGTTGTCTTATCGATAAAGGAAAGTACCCTTTGCCTTACTTTTTCGTATAGTCCTGCTGAAGCCGTATGGTATTGCTCCCCCAGTACTGCCTGGATCATCACGGGCTCCATCACTTCCTCCCAGCCTTCCCGCAGGGTGCTGATGGTTCCGTCATGGTCAAATACAGCATGCTTTATATTGCCTAACTTCGCAAGAACAGATTCTTCGCAAATTTCAATTTCTGAATTTTCATGGTACCTGGCCATTCGGATGGAACGGGCTAGTTCCGGAAGGTAGTTGTATGCCGCATTGTCATTCATGAGTATTATCTCTTCACCTGTGGCAGTACCTGTAATATTTAATTTTTGAACGGTGACACTTGCCGCCAGGTTGGCAAATTCAGCGGCTACGGCCGGGGCAATGCCCGCGGCCAGGCACAGGGCCAGCGCACTCATCACTGTATCACCGGCACCTACTGAATCGACACTTTTCAGTACTTGTATCCCGGGCACCTCACTGGTTTCGTTTTTCGTAATGGTCATGATCCCTTCTTTTCCCCGGGTAACAAACACGGGTTTTTTATAACGGTCAAAAAGGTTCTGCGCATGTTTTCTCACCGCTTCCATATCCGGAATGCCTTCCGGTCTTACGCCGCCGTCATACTCAGCCACTTCCAACCAGTTGGTCTTGATGTATACGTGCTTAAACCGGTTGCCATAATGACGGGAGTCGAGCAAGACTATACTTTCCGGGTGTTGCTCAAAAAGCTTGTTGGCCTCATCGATAAATTCCTGGTTTGTCAGACTGCCAGGCACCTGTTGGTTGAAGATGAGAATGTCATATTCTTCCAGGGCATACTTTATTTGGGCCAGCAGGGCGGCGTCTGTTTCAGATGAACGTTTATTACCCACCCCAAAGTCAACCCGAATGCCTTCTTCGCCGTCATTAATTTTTTTGGTGAAGACTACAGTTTCAAAATTTTCTTTTTGTATTGTCAGTGAAGAGGTGTTTACACCCACGGCCTCCAGGTGCCTTACGAGTTCCCGCCCATGCATATCATCGCCTATTACTCCTATGGGCATTATTTCAGCGGGCTCCAGCGCGGCCAGATTATTTACAACATTGGCCGCCCCACCCGGTGAGGAATAATGCCTTTCGACTGCCTCAGCTTTCAGGCCGGTTTCGAGTGATACTTCAGAGCCTTCGGGTGACATCATCCAATATACATCCAGGCAGAAATCACCATATATGGCTACTCTTGCTGATTTTATTTTGTTCAGATTTTGCTCAAGATTTTCTTTTTTCATTTCCGGGGGTTAGAAAGGGTATCCTATAATTTTTCAATGAGCGCTAAATACAGGGCAGTAAGTTTCTTTTCTGCCCTGCCGGCAACGGCAATGATTTCAGGCACATCAATGGGTTCGAGGTTGTCGGGGTCACACTCATCTGTAAGTACGGATATGGCACAACAGGGGAGCTCAGCGTGGTTGGCAACGATGACTTCCGGGACAGTAGACATACCCACCGCATCAGCGCCAATGATTTTCAGATAACGGTATTCAGCACGTGTCTCCAGATTGGGGCCCATGACGGAAGCATAAACGCCTTCCCTTAAGGGGATATCCAGTTGCGTAGCGATATCTTTAAGCAGGGTATTGAGGTGGTTGTTGTACGGGCAGCTCATGTCTGTAAAGCGCGGGCCCAACGCTTCATTATTTCGGCCCCGCAACGGATTATCGGGGAGCAGGTTGATGTGGTCATTGATAAGCATGAGCTCCCCCTTTTTCCATGCAAGGTTGATGGCTCCTGCTGCATTGGAAATAAGCAGGTGCTGCACGCCCATACCTTTGGCTATTCGCACCGGATAGGTAATCTCCTGCATGGAATATCCTTCATAAAAGTGAAAGCGGCCATGAAATACCAGGACTCTTTTACCTTTCAGTGTACCAATAATTAAGCTGCCTTTGTGAAATTCTACTGTGGCCAATGGAAAGTGTGGGATGTCGCTATACATGATCTCGACATCAACATCAATGTTCTTGATGAAATCATTGCCCAATCCAGTACCCAAAATGATGGCCACATCAATTTTTCCATTTTTTTCTTTGAGGAAACGGACGGTTTCCTCAATTTTTTCTATCAGGTTCTCCATAAATTTTGTTTAAGCAACCGTACCCTGGCAACTTGATCCTGCGCCTGCCGTACAACCATAACAATGCTGGTTAACCACTATTTCACGTCGATTAATGGTCTCTCCATCAAAATCGCGAATGTGGCTGACGGGATGATTGACCTTCAGCCCCAGCATCTGATTAAAATCACAGTCGTAAATATAACCATCCCATCCAATAGACAATGTGTTTTTACACATTATACCCGTAAGTGTGGCGGGGTTAAAGGCCCTCACCAGGGTATCCATATAATCTTCAAAGTTATCTGTCCTTACCAAAAAATCCAGAAACCGGCTGATGGGCAGGTTGGTGATGGCAAGCAGGTTATTAAAATCAACATCATACTGGTTTTTGAGCTCTTTTTTAAAATCGCGCTCCAACCCTTCCTGGTCAGCGGGCAGGAAGGCCCCTCCGGGATTATACACCAAATCAATGATCAAGCCGTTTTCTCGTCCGTACCCGGCTGCATTGAGTATCTGCAACGCCTCTATCGATTTTTTAAAAACGCCTGCGCCGCGTTGGCGGTCTGTTTTTTCCGGCAGGTAAAATGGCAGGCTGGACACTAAGCGAATACCGTGGTCTTTGAAAAATTGGGGAAGATCCCTGAACTTTGGGTTGGCCAGTATGATGGTAAGGTTTGAACGTACGATGATTTCCTGAACGCCTGCTAATTTTGCTTCGGTAACAAACCAGCGAAAATCCGGGTTCATCTCCGGAGCCCCTCCCGTCAAATCCAGTGTGTGGTACTTGTTTTCTTTCAGTATTTTCAGGCATATTTGCATGGTTTCCCGACTCATGATCTCTTTCCTGTCGGGCCCGGCATCGACATGGCAATGCTTACAAGTCTGATTACACATATATCCTAAATTCACCTGAAAGATATCCACCTTGTCAGGGCGCAATTCCGATTGGCCCCACTTGCCAATGGTTTCTTTGAACGTGGGCAGTTCACCGGATGCAAAGATGCTGTTCTCCAACAACTTTACCTGTTCTTCTGTAGCGGACAATAAGTGATGTTCTGCCTGTAGTGTTTTTATCATTACATCGATAGTTTCTTCGCCTTATTCATCATCTGCACACCATGTACCAGTGAGGCACCACCACGGATGGCCGATGCCACATGGACAGCCTCCATCATCTGGGCCTCCGTAACCCCCTTTTGCAAAGAAGAAGAAGTATAGGCGTCTATACAGTAGGGACATTGTACTGCATGGGCAACAGCCAGGGCGATGAGTGATTTCTCCCGTGCCGTCAGGGCTCCTTCCTTAAAGACCTCATTGTACCAATCGAAAAATTTATCAGCCAGCTCAGGGCCAAATTCAGCCACGTCCCCAAATTTCTTCAGATCAGCCGGGTCGTAATATGTTTTTTGCATAGCGAAAATTCAAAATATTATTAGAATAAAGGTTTTCACCTGTTTAAAGTTCCTGAAAAAGACAGATGACAAAGATAAAATAAATTATCGATGCGCTAAAGAATGTTGTCGGCGGTATGAATATGTATTTTGTTTCAACAAAAAAAGCGTACACTTTTAGTTAAAATGTACGCTTTCGCATTAAAAATAAATCCTTTTAAAAACCCTTAATATGTTTTTTTGAAAGGTAGGAAAAAATATTTGAAATTACTTGTATTTACATACTTATTTTTCCTTACCACTTTTTTTTGTTTTTTTGCCGATATAATTAGTATTCGCCTTTAATTTCAGAACCCATTAGCCCGTACAGCAACCCTATAAAATTAACGGAGAAATCCATTACAAACCTTGATTGGAATAAGCTTATAATTAAAGTGATGAAGCACTTTTCATTCCTCTTTTTGATCATACTCACGGCATGTTCCACCCCACAGGCTGAACGTGGCCAGATCCGGGAGAATGTAGTATCCAGCGATCGCTTTCATGTAAAGTATGCTACCGGATTTCGTATTTCAGTGGTCGATGAAGGCATTATGCTTGATATTCCCAAGCCGTATGCAAATGCTTCGAAAGGACTCCGCTACCTGCTCACAGAACAACGGCCTGCCAAAGCCCCGGACAACACAACAATCATAGAGGTTCCCGTTCAATCCATAGTATGCACCTCCACCACTCACCTGCCCCTGCTGGAATATATTGGTATGAGCCAACGATTGGTCGGATTTCCGGATACCGACCTGATTTTTTCTCCTGTATTCAGAAAGGAAGTAGAAAAGGATAAAATAAAGGATCTGGGTAATGGCCAGTCGATTAATCCGGAGCATGTCTTGTCTCTTTCCCCCGATCTGATCATGGCCTACACCATGAGCAATAATAATGAATTTGATAAACTTGAAAAGCTGGGAATTCCCACACTGATGAATGTGGACTATCTTGAGAACCATCCCCTGGGACGGGCGGAGTGGATAAAGGTGGCCGGGCTGTTATTTGGTCGCTATGCAGAAGCAGACTCTGTATTTCGTGCTATTGAAGCGGAATACCTCCGTGTGGCTGCGCTGGTTCAACCCGGTGGTGAATGCGTCTTTAGTGGATCGCTCTACGGGGATACCTGGTTTATGCCGGGGGGGGAGAGTTTTGCTGCTCGCCTGCTTGCAGATGCCGGTTATGACTATGCCTGGAAAGAAACCCGCCAAACCGGGGCCTTGCAACTGAGTTTCGAATCGGTATTTGACCAGGCCAGGGAGTGTACTTACTGGATAAGCCCTTTTGGGTTTACGGACATGGCAGGGCTCACTGCTGCAGATGAGCGATATGGAGCCTTTGAAGCCTGGAAAAAAGGGAAAGTTTATGCTTTTGATGCCCGACTGAGTGATACAGGCAGCAATGACTACATGGAACAAGGGTACCTGCGGGCCGACATTGTATTAAAAGATTTGGTAAAAATTCGTCGCGAAGACCTCTTACCCGAATATTCGCTTTATTTTTACAGAAAGCTTGAATAATGTCCCTACGTACCGGCCTTTTACTTATCACTTCACTCTTTGTCCTTTTTGTTTTGGATCTCACCCTGGGCAGTGTTTATATCCCCCCGGATGAGGTATTTTCTATTCTGATGGGAGGGACTACGGATCATACATCCTGGCGACAGATTATTCTTGACTTCCGTATGCCCCGTGCTGTTACTGCCGTGGTAGTGGGTGGGGGGCTGGCCGTTAGCGGCCTTGAAATGCAATCGCTCTTCCGCAATCCCCTGGCAGGCCCTTATGTGCTGGGTATCAGCACCGGTGCTTCACTGGGCGTGGCCATCACAGTGATGACGGGCATATCTGTTGGGCTGTCCTGGCTCAGCCCCTGGTTTACGGCCCTGTCAGCGACATTGGGCGCTGCATTGGTTTTTCTTCTGGTGATCGCTGTAGCCGGCAGGGTGAAAGACAGTATGACCCTGCTCATTTTCGGACTGATGTTTGGGGCCGCTGCCGGTGCTATTGTTTCAGTTTTGCAATTTTTCAGCCAGGCTGAAGACATTCAGGTTTATCTGCTCTGGACATTCGGTAACCTGGGTGGCATGACATGGGATGAACTTTCCATACTCATTCCCACAGTTATGGCCGGCTGGCTTCTTGCCTTTCTTTTGGCCAAATCACTCAATGCCCTGCTTTTGGGGGAGAACTATGCGGCTTCCATGGGCATTCACCTGAGGCGGAGTCGATATGGTATCATCATCAGCGCGAGCCTGCTTACGGGTTGTATCACCGCCTTTTGTGGCCCGATAGGATTCATTGGTATTGCCGTACCTCACCTTGTGCGAATGATCTCGCCCTCTTCCAACCACCGGTCTATGCTGCCGGCAGTGACCCTCGCAGGAGCTATTATTCTCCTGGCCTGTGATATTATCTCTCAGCTCCCCGGAAGTCAGCATGTGCTTCCCATCAATGCAGTAACCGCTTTGGTGGGCGCCCCGGTCGTCATCTGGATCGTCATCAGAAGAAGAAACGTAAAGGGGGTGTGGTCATGAAAAAACCACAGATATCCGCTGAAAAACTTGCCGTAGGATACGGCATACATGGTGAAGCCATTGTGCTTCGCGACATTCATGTCAGGATAAACCCGGGCGAATTTATTTGTTTTCTTGGCGCTAACGGATCGGGAAAGTCCACCTTATTACGCACCCTGAGTGGTCTACAACCTCCACTGGCTGGCGAAGTCATTCTTCAGGGGATACCGTTACAACAGTATAATATTAGGACGAGGAGCAGGAAGATCAGCGTGGTGCTCACAGATCCCGTATATGGAGCCAACCTCACTGTAGAACAACTTGTAGAGCTGGGCCGCTATCCTTATACCCAGTGGAATATTTCCATGGGACAGGATGATCAGGCTATGATAGAAAAGGCACTTAGTGAAGTGGGCATACAGGACATCCGCGAACGACCACTTGGCGAGCTCAGTGACGGCCAGCGACAACGTGTGGTCATTGCGCGGGCCATTGCGCAGGCTGCCGATATCATGCTGCTCGACGAACCCCTGCATTACCTTGACCTGAAAAATAAAATTGATACGCTTAAGATGTTGCGCCGACTGGCCCATGAACAAGGGAAGGCCATATTGATGACCTCCCACGAGCTGGAACTCGCCCTTCAACTGGCCGACAGGCTGTGGGTGATCATGCCCGATGCGACCATCTGTGAGGGCGTACCCGAAGACCTTTTGCTGCAAGGCGTACTCAATGAAGCCTTCCCCGCTGATGGTTATGACATTCGCACCGGAAAGGTTCGTTACAAAAAAGGGACAGAGGCGGTGCAGGTTAAAGGCCAGGGTTTGCAGTATGAATGGACGGTGAAAGCGTTGCTTCGTAAAGGCTATCTGGTCACAGCGGAGCCGGCATCCTTAGGTGTTGATGTCGGGAAGGACAGCTGGATAATTTCTCATCGTGGAAAGCAGGAAGAAGTGAATAGTATAGCCGCGATGTTGACAGTGTTGGCCTGAGCCCATAAACAATCTTTAAAATCCTTATTGGAATCAAAAATGGCCGCGAATACACGGATTTGCGTACTTGCGGCCATTTCTTTTCACGGAAAATCAGACTGCTTGACCTGAATAACGATTAAAGTGACTGAAACACTTTCTCCAACAGTGCTTTTGTGGCTTTAATGCCTTCATCTTCAGAGAGTTGAGTGCCTTCATATTCAATGCCCACATTCCCCTTGAAGCCCGATTCTTTTACAATTTTCATGATCCTAAGGTAATCGGAATCCACTTCATTGCCATTTTCATCAAAGTTATGGGATTTGGCACTAACACCTTTGGCATAAGGCATGAGGTCGGCAATACCCTGATAACGGTCATAGTCTTCTACGCAACCATCGGGGCCTCCTTTAATACAGAAATTGCCAAAATCTGGCAGGGTTCCGACATTATCCATATCTACTTCTTTCATCACACCGGCAAGCCATGTCCCGTTAGAAGAATAGCCACCGTGATTTTCCACAACAATATTGATGCCTTTTGAAGCGCCATATTCCCCAAGTTTTTTAAGCCCCTCAACCGCATTGGCAGCTACCTCTTCAGCAGTGCCCTGCCCTGCGGCATTCACACGGATGGTTTGCGCACCCAGAAACTGAGCGATATCCACCCATGCATAGTGGTTTTCAACAGCCTTTGTACGGGCGTCTGCATCTGCATCGCCAATATTGCCTAAAGCATCGCACATAATTAATCCCACCGTAACTCCGGCTTCATCGCATTTTGCCTTAAAGGCGGTCCAGTACGCCTTGTCATTGGCTTTGCTAAAATAGAAGGTATTGACCAGTTCAATCACATTTACACCGTAACCTGCTGCAATAGCCGGAAAATCATCGGGATTCAATTCTCCGCGCAGTAAGGAATCGGGTGATTCATTCAACATTTTACCAAACCAGGCCCAATCCTTAATAGGGGGGCCAAAAAAGGAATTGTGTAATGACCACTGTGCCAGTGAAATCCGGAAGTCAGGCGCAGTTGCAGTTTCCGGCAGTGCCGCTTCTTCCGCAGAAGCCTTTTCTGATGATTGAGATCCCGATGTACAGGACAGCAGGAAGGCAGTGGCCACTGCCACCATAAAGGTTTTTAACAACCTTAATCGATTGTACTTTGTCATAGGTTTATATTTTTTAATTTTCAATTGTTGATGAATCCGATTGGCGGCAAAGATATTGAAAATATTAGGTTGCTGTATTAATTGGGTGCTTCTTCCTGAAATGGATTTTTTCCTTGCTGATATTTAGAAAAAACTTGAAGTGCAAACTAAAACTTGTAAATTACCTACCCTTTGAAAAAGAGGCCTCCCAATGATGAAAAATAGTATTTTATAAATAGTTATCTTATGAAAATTAACAAATACAAAAGCCTTATTGCGCGATATATGCACAAAATAATTTCTTTGGTGTTTCTGGTTTTTACGACCACTAATTTAGTAAAGGCACAGCAAGTACCTGAATGGGAAAATCCGGAAGTATTTCAAATAAACAGAGAGTACCCAACGGCTTCTTTCTTCCGGCATACCAACGAAGAATCCGCATTAAAGGCCGTGGAAAAGGAAGGTTCCCCCCTGTACCAAACACTCAATGGTACCTGGAAATTTAATTGGGTTAAGAAACCGGCTGATCGACCCCTGTATTTTTACAGAAATGATTATGATGTGTCCGGCTGGGATAATATCAACGTACCCTCCAACTGGGAACTTGAAGGGCACGGGATCCCGATTTATACCAATATCGTATATCCTTTTCCCATAAATCCACCTTTTGTAAACCATGATTACAATCCTGTAGGCAGCTATAAAAGAGAGTTTACTGTCCCGGATACATGGGCTGACCATGATATCTATCTCCATTTTGGTGGAGTTAGTAGTGCCATGTATATCTGGATTAATGGTGAAAAAGTGGGTTATAATGAAGGAAGTAAGACTCCGGCAGCCTACAACATTTCAAAATATATAAAAGAAGGGATAAATACTTTAGCGGTAGAGGTTTACCGGTGGTCCGACGCCAGCTACATGGAAGACCAGGACTTCTGGCGGCTGAGTGGAATAGAGCGGGATGTATATCTTTATGCTACCCCCAAAGTAACCATCAGGGACTTTCGCATCAAATCAGACCTTAGCAACACCTATGAAAACGGGCTCTTTGGGCTTACC
>JAOUKJ010000647.1 GCA_029882675.1 Cyclobacteriaceae bacterium | reverse complement strand
GCGCTTTGAAGTGCGCAATGAAGACAAAAAAGCCCTGGGAGGTAAAGCCATACGAAGGGAAGTGCATGTGTACTTCTCCGATGATGATGCCGGCCCAGGTATGGATATCCTGATCTATCTGCCCAGGAGCAAGGATCCCGTGCCCACAGTGGTAGGCCTCAATTTTTATGGCAACCATACCATCTGGGACGACCCTGACATCAGCATGACGGAAAGCTGGGTGAGGAATAGTGAAGACTTTGGGATCACTGAAAATAAAGCCACCGAAGCCTCGCGTGGTATGCGTAAAAATCGTTGGGCTGTTGATCGTATCATTGAAAGGGGCTACGGGGTAGCTACGATCTACTACGGCGATATTGACCCCGACTACGACGACGGTTTTCAAAATGGCGTACACCCGTTGTTTTACAAAGAGGGCCAGGACAAACCCACGCCGGAAGAATGGGGATCCATTGCGGCATGGGCCTGGGGACTCAGCCGGGCCATGGATTATTTTGAAACCACTAAAGACATTGACAGTAAACGCGTGGCCGTGTTCGGGCATTCACGGCTGGGTAAGGCCTCTTTATGGGCCGGGGCCAGTGATGAGCGGTTTGCGGCAATCATTTCCAACGACTCCGGTTGTGGGGGAGCTGCCTTGTCCAAAAGGAAGTTTGGAGAGACAGTAGGGGTAATCAACACTTCTTTTCCCCACTGGTTCAATGATAACTTTTTGAAATACAACAACAATGAAGAAGCCCTGCCTTTTGATCAGCATATGTTGATTGCCCTGATGGCACCACGGCCTGTATATATTGCCAGCGCCGAGGAAGACCAGTGGGCCGATCCGCACGGGGAATTCCTGTCGGGAAAATTTGCTTCACCGGTGTACCAGCTATATGGCCATCAGGGAATGGAAATTGAGGAGATGCCAGGTATTCACCAGCCCAGTATGGGCCGCATCGGCTATCACATCCGGGCGGGCATTCACGATGTGACCACCTACGACTGGGAGCGGTATATGGACTTTATGGATAAGCATATGGGCCGTAGGCCGTAGATGTTTGAACATATCGCACGCAATACGAGGTACTATTACGGGGCACGGTATTATGATGCAGCTACAAGTGTGAGGTTGAGTGTGGATCCGCTGGCAGAAAAGTATCCGAATATGAACCCGTTTGCTTATGCGTTCAACAACTCTCTGAGGTATATTGATCCTACGGGGATGAGCGGGGAAGATGGGATTGATCCACCTACGCATAGGGTAAAAAGTGGAGAAACGTTATGGGAGATTTCTCGAAAATACGGTACAGCAGTCAAGGAATTACGGCAAAATAATAATATAACTGAAGGTGATGATTTGATTAAGCCTGGTCAAGTATTAAATATTGGTGACGGTAAAAATAAGGCGAATGAGGGGAGCGGAGTAATGGACATACCAACGATCGAGCAGACGGCAAATGATGCTTTGGCAACGAGTTATGCAAAGCAAATGGGTATGGTCAGAGCAGATAATGGAATTTATGATTATAGCGTTGTTGATTCTATAAGAAGGTTTAACGAGAATGTGGACTTAAGTCTAACAGTTACAGGAGGTGTACTAGATGCTTTTGAGTCAGGAATGGCAATTGGCGTATTACAACGAATTAGCAACATATCTTTTAGTGCCGCCAAGGTTGGTATAAAATTTACGAAGGCATGGCTATGGAATTTGGCCTGCGACAGTGGGGAGTGATTGGATAGATAGAAATTGGGGCTATTGGAAAATAAGACAAAATCGAAAAGATTGATAGATAGACTTTATTATACCTTTTATACGTCGGTGCGACGTGGTATAGCTCATGCTGAAAGAGCTTCTTTTTTACTGTCTATGTGTTGCTCTTTATTTGTTATTTCTATTATAGCAAATATTTCAATTTTTTTTGGCTTTGAATTAAATAAAAATAAATCTGAAAATAGCCTAATTTATGCTCTTGCCGTATTGGTTGTAGTGATTGTTTTTTTTATTTATTTTAACTCATATTATTTTGTGAGAAATGGTAGGTATAGAAAAATATTGAATAAGTATGGTGTAGTTTCTAAGAAAAATAGACTAGTAAATTTATTCATTGTTATAGTCCTTTTTTTTGGTTCTTTGTCAATACTTATATTGACTGGTTTGATTATGAGTGATGCAGTAAAGATTTTCTGATAATACCAAATAGCCATAGGGCAGGCTCTCAATCTAGGGACAAGCTCAACAGGTTTAGAAAAAGTGCCAATGCTTCTTGTATTGGCACTGCTAATCCCACGATAATTCTATAAAAAAAGGTCTCATTCAAGCGTGATGCTTTCCTTCCTGATTGTATCACCCCTGACGGGGTTTTGGTTTTTCTTTACTTCTGGGCTATAATAATTTCACCCCTTACGGGGTTGATAGGGCCTTTCACCCTGGATCCATCTGCATTTCACTTCTGACGGGGTTAGGGAACTTCCCCTCTGGCCTATTCGTGGCACGCGGGCCGGCTTCTTGGCTCTTGGAGGGGTC
>JAOUKJ010000646.1 GCA_029882675.1 Cyclobacteriaceae bacterium | reverse complement strand
GCGGTAAGCGTTGAAACGCCATTCCGTACCCCCTTCCTGAAAACGCAGGGTGCTGAAGGGAATGGCCATCTCGGCCTCCCAATAAGTGTCATGTATGCTGGCTTCGCCATGCCATTTGTTGTCCCAGGTCACCTGGAAATCGGGATAGGCCCGGCCTCCGTTGGAAACCAGCGCCTCACGTGTAACACCGTATGGATTGATGCCAAAGGCAAAAGCATTGGTTTTGTCGTTGAAAGTGTCGAAGAGGATGGTGATGTTGTCTGACCCAAAAAAAGAGTAATCCCGCTTTAACGAAGTGATGACAAAGTCGTTTCCGTTGCTGTAACACCTGACGCCTACATAAAGGAACTCATCATCGTACATGAATTTTATTTCTGTACGGCTATTTGATGCCAGACTGTCTGTCGGAAATTGCTGCCAAAAACCGGAAATGGCCTGTGCTGTATTCCAATCTTCTTCACTCAAAAGGCCATCAATGGTCAGGTGGCCGTTTAGCCTTGCCGGGCGCGCATCTTCTTCACCTTTGCCGGCGAAAAGGAGGGTGTAAGATATTGTCAGGAGGATAAAAAGTACTGTTTTATTCATGGGCTGCAAAAGTAGAAAAAGTCAGTGAATATCTGTTTATGTAACCCAGGCAAATTAATTAATAGCTAAAATCCGCAAGCGTATTTTAGCTTTTAACGAGAAAGATGTTTTCCCGCCCCCGGGGCTGGAAAATATTTAACCCGTATTATTAAATATTTATTAAAGCTGCCTGCGAATTTAATAAACATTTAATAATGTTTATTGTGAAAATTTTGTACCTTGATGAGTGGAAGGGTTATTGCGCTTATATTTATAAGCTTACAGCTTTCTTTCGGAAATGACTGTTGCATGCCCTTCCTTTTTTTATAGTAGGCAGTCAGCAGTAGGCAGTAGGCAGTCAGCAGTAGGCATGTAGCAGTAGGCAGTAGGCAGTAGGCAGTAGGCATGTAGCAGTAGGCAGTATGTGAGTCTGAAGATTTTAAAACTTGAATAAATTTAAAAGGAGCACTCCTTAACGAGGTGTTTTTATATGGGTTTTTCTGTTTTTTTAACTAAATTCATAGCATGCAACCCGCCGGATGAACGATACCTCTCATACCGATCAATTTAAGCAGGTACAGCGTGAACTTTTTTCACGCCTGATCAACAGAAATTCCAAAAAATACAAGTCTTTTCTCTGGTTTTTGAGGTTTTTTAAATACGCTTCAATGGATGCTGACCGGGGCAATTTGCTGGAGGCATATTATGTTTTCATGCGATATGTTGATGACGTCATTGATGGTGATGCACCTTTACCTGCCAGATATACTTCAAAAGTAGATTTTTTAGCAGAAAAGCTCCGGTTTACAAATACGTTGAATAACCCGCTCGATGATGCAGATCAGGTGTTTTTATACTGTCAATACCTGCAACAAAAAACCGGGATATCCTTGAACGATGAGACGAAGGATATTCTGATGGCCATGTATTTTGATGCTAAAAGGGTGGGGACTGCTACCCAGGCCACACAGCAGGAACTCGATGACCACTATTTTATGCTGGACATACGTGGCACCATCCGGGCCACCCTTAAGGTATTTGGGGAAGATCCTGATAAAGTGGGCTTTCTTGTTCCCCTTGGCCGTGCTACCCGTATCCAGTATGACCTGGAAGACCTGAGCTCAGATTTACAGGCAGGTATTATTAACATTCCTTCGGAGGACATGATCAAATATAAATTGGGCGATCGGGCACATAGTGATAATGGCAATCTGGACATATGGACTATGGAGAAGGCCAGGGAGGGAATGATGTTGTTGGATGAGCACCGCATACAATTGCCAAAGGCCGGGTTCAGGCTATTGACCCGGGCCACACTGAAATGGGTGTATGAATACCCGGCCCATAAATATTTTAAAAGTGTATTGAATAAAACCGACTGATGGGTAATGCAGGAGTAACTATAAAAAAAACATATATGGATTGTTACCATCCTGAAGGCGGTGTAATGATCGGTTATCTGGCCACGCTGCGCTGGAAAGGGCTGTCTTTGCCATATACAAGTTTGCTGCTGCTGCCAGTGACCGGGCGGCCCGTCAGGCATAGCAGGTTCAGAAAACCGGCAGGCCTTCAGCAGGCAGGGGACAGCATCGGGTGGGATGATCCCGGTTTTGGCATTAAAGCCACCTGGGTACCAACAGCGCCACCCATTTCGGCCACCCTGTTCGGTAATGAGGCCGGTCGTATTTACTGGAAATGCGAAGTGCCCCGGGCCGATGCAAGCTTTGTGATGAAGGAAGGTGCCGGCTTCCGGGGCCAGGGGTATGTCGAGGAGTTGATCATGGAGGTGCCTCCGTGGAAGATCGCCATGGACGCCCTGTACTGGGGGAGATACCATGCTGTTGATACCCATGTCGTCTGGATAAAATTCGGCGAACCGGAAGGCAGGACGTGGGTATTTGTGAATGGAGTGCAGATGGATGAAGGGGAAGTATCGGATGATGTGATC
>JAOUKJ010000645.1 GCA_029882675.1 Cyclobacteriaceae bacterium | reverse complement strand
AATGCAGAGAAGGACGTTGTCTATTACCTCCATGATACAAGTACGGGAATAGCCATTGATTCGATAACAGGCTCCGGCTTTATCGCTAAACAAACGAGTCCGATGAACACGCCTGTCACGCTGGGTTTCACAGCCCGCAATGCTGTTAGCGGATGCACCTCCACGATAACCGGGGAATTGGTTTTTAGTATTAAAGCCTTACCCCCTGCACCGGAAATCACTGCTGATGAGCACGGTAGCCTGATCGCAAGTGAAGGAGAGGCCTATCAGTGGTACCTGGACAGTACAGCCGTTGCCGGAGCCACTGCCGGCACACTCACACCCACAGCCAGCGGATTATATACAGTGGCCGTCAGCATAAATGGCTGCACTTCAGTTTCTTCAGCTGTAACTTTTACCGGACTGCCAGCCATTGAAAGCAGTTCTGTCTCCCTTTATCCCAATCCTTCTTCTAATGTTTTACACCTTGAGATCAAAAACAGCTATCAGGGTAAAGTGCATTTTTACGTTTTTAATACTTCAGGTCAATTACTCATAGATGGTGATGGAGATAAAGAAGAAGAAGAATTTGCCCGGTCAATCGATGTAAAAGGCCTTGCCGGAGGTAATTATATATTGCAAATCAACATGGCAGATTCGAATATCATACGATCGTTCATTAAACGGAGTGAATAATGAAACAAGCGACATTCCTCATTTCTGCCTTCTTGTTTTTATTTAGCTGTTCTCAAAAAATCGCCTCTTCAAATAATAACATCTGGGAAAATCACGCCCGGTTAAAGTATGGTGAGCACGATATAATGTATAAAAAAAACAATGACAATAATTACGTGCTTTGCATAAGGGAAGTGAAATATAACACAGGCACTTTTCTTAATCATATTGACTTTTTTGTATTTGAAATCAAAACCCAAAAAACCCTGTATGAAGGGGCTGTCGACAATGGCCGGTTAAAGTGGTTTGATAACCAGCATCTGGAATTAATGCATATACCTGAAGCCCCTCCACCACAGGGCAACAAAGACCACCGGCTTATTGAACTCATTAATGTACTTACCGGGGAAAAAACTACTCCGCAATATGAGTATGATCCGCAATGATGTTTTACCTGAATTTACATATAATGAACTACTCCGGGGCAGAGTCCCGAAGTATCAAATGGAGATTTTTGTTTTTTCCAACCCAGCGAGTCAGTGAATCAACCCACTTTTTGATTAACAGTCTATGTACAGAGACCCCTTAAAAGAAATCATCGACAAACAGGGCTATGTCCTGCTGGACGGTGGACTGGCTACTGAACTGGAGGCCCGGGGAGGCGATCTGAATGACAGGCTCTGGTCGGCAAAAATGCTAATGGATAATCCGGAACTGATACGCGATGTTCATCTGGATTATTACAGGTCAGGAGCTGATATCGTGGTATCTGCTTCTTACCAGGCCACCATTGAAGGGTTTATGCAAAAAGGCCTTTCCCGTGAGCAAAGTAAAGGCCTATTGATGAAAAGCGTAGAACTCGTCAAAGAAGCCCGGGAAATTTACCTGAACAGCTTAAGTTCCGTCACGGGTAAACTTATTCCTCTTGTAGCAGCTTCTATTGGCCCTTATGGCGCCTATCTGGCCGATGGCTCCGAATACAGCGGCAATTACGGGCTTACACTAAATGAACTCATGATGTTTCACAGACCACGCCTGGAGGTCTTGTGGAAAGCCTCTCCTGACCTGGTTGTTTTCGAGACCATCCCCTGTAAATTGGAGGTACAGGCCATTGTCCAATTATTGCAGGAATACCCGGACATCCCGGCCCTGGTGAGTTTAAGCACAGGCGATGGCATAAACACCTATGATGGTCTATCCATTACAGATTCATTCACACGCATTGAAACCTGCTCCAACATTTTAGCTGCCGGTGTAAACTGCACTTCTCCTGAAAACATAAGTATTTTCCTCCAAACTATAAAAAAGACACAGAAACCCCTGTCAGTATGCCCCAACAGCGGTGAAGTGTGGAACGCGGCCGGCAAATGCTGGACGGGTATAGTGACCGGAAATAAATTCACTGATTACGCCAGGGAATGGCATCATTCAGGTGCCCGGATCATCGGTGGCTGTTGCCGTACCACACCAGCAGATATCCGCGAAATTAAAAAAGCCCTTGAATGTAAAGGATCTAATACCTAATGTCTTAAATCCACAGGCGGCTGTCATAAACATTTAAATGTAATCGAATACGCCGTTTGTAATCTAAAAGTTACTCACTTATTAGAGAAAAAGATTTTTTCCCACACCCTGGGGGCGGGAAAATATCTCTTTCTCTAATATACCTAACAGACCCTCCTTACAATTCCTTAATATAAATATTCCTAAACTGCACCAGACTTGGCGGGCTTATCCATTTACCTTCTTTCTTTGATCCGTGATGCTGAAGGCCAACGCGCCCGGTCTCAGGTAAACCTGGAAGCCATGCATTGCGCAATACCACTTTGCCGTTCAGTTCAACATGCAGATTGTTGTCCAT
>JAOUKJ010000106.1 GCA_029882675.1 Cyclobacteriaceae bacterium | reverse complement strand
ACCGAATTCTACAGGGATGATTTCCTTCATTTTCAAGCGGTCTTTATCATAGTATTTTACCAGGCTTTCCCTGGGCCAGCCTTTATAGTACTTCTCTTTATCTATCAGTACATCATTTTTATCATGAAAAAGCCAGGTGCCATGTTTCATTCCAAAATAATACACGCCGGAGTCTAACAACTGGTTGCCCAAAACTTTTTTATACGGGCCATGCAGTAAAGCTCCGCGTTCCGGGTCGTAGTTTTGTCCTTTCAGTATCTCCCTGCGTTTGTAATCAAACCAATAGACATCCCTGACGTACGGATCAATTTCTACGGGTTCCTTCAAAAAATAGAAAAGCTCCAGCGTGATGTTTTTACTAAAACCTTTGCGGGTAAATCCCTTTTTTGTTTTGACTCCATAATAATGATTACGCTTTCTCTTTTTTTCTTTTTTAATTTCCACCAACGACTCATCGGCTTCATCTGTTCGGAAGTCTAGTGACACGGGTGCACTGATGGTAAACAGGTTGTTTTCAGCATCTGGGCCATCATCGACCTGAGCAAACAAGTTACCCGACCTCATCATAAACACAACGCACAAACTCAAAAGAAACAGTTTCATATTTATAAAACGCGCCTGAATCACAATCATTTTATTTGTCTGAAAAAAATTATACGGCTGTATACTGGGTTTGGCCTTCCAGTACTTTATGATAATAATTTTCATACAGTGGCATAATCTTGGATACTTCAAACTCTTTGGCGCGGGCTAAGGCGTTCTTTTTAAAGACGGGCAGGTTTTTGTCATCCAGCACTTCCAAAGTGTTTCGCACCATGTCTTCGATATCCCCTACTTCACTCATAAAGCCGGTCACTCCCTGCACATTGAGTTCGGGAATTCCCCCGGTATTGGAACTGATCACGGGCACCTCACAGGCCATAGCTTCCAGGGCAGCCAGTCCAAAGCTCTCCTTTTCTGAAGGCATAATAAACAGATCAGCGACAGAAAGCACTTCCTCGACCATGTCGAGTTTGCCCAGAAACCTGATATCATCACAGGTATCCAGTTTTCGACACAGGTTTTCAACATGATGTCTTTCAGGCCCATCCCCGACCAACAAGAGTTTTGACGGCACCTTTCGTCTCACCTGATCAAATACCAACACGGCATCCTCAACCCTTTTCACCTTTCTGAAATTGGAAGTATGGACAATGAGTTTTTCATTATTTGGACATATGGCCGTTTTAAAGTGGTCTTTCTTGTGTTTTTTAAACCTGCTCAGATCGATAAAATTGGGAATTACTTCGATATCTCGTTTAATCGCAAAATGATCGTAAGTGTCCTTTTTCAACGATTCTGAAACGGCCGTCACTCCATCGGAGGCATTGATACTAAACGTAACAACCGGCTCATAACTTTCATCCTTTCCTACCAGTGTTATATCCGTACCGTGTAAGGTGGTGATTACCGGGAGGATTATGTTTTTGGTCTCCAGTATTTTCTTAGCCATAAAAGCAGCGGAAGCATGCGGAATAGCGTAATGTACATGCACCAAATCCAGTTTTTCATAAGTGGCCACATCCACGATCTTGCTGGCCAGCGCCAACTCATATGGCGGGTATTTAAACAGTGGATACCCGCTGATGTCCACCTCGTGATAAAAAATATTTTCATTAAAAAAATCAAGCCGTGTAGGCTGGGAATATGTAATAAAATGGACGTGATGTCCATGTAAGGCCAGCGCTTTTCCCAACTCTGTAGCCACCACACCACTACCACCAAAGGTAGGGTAACAAACTATCCCTATATTCATTTTTATTATTTTTCAGATCATCACCAGTCTTTCCGTTAAGGTTCCGGTGAAGTACCAACATCCTGATATTGATCAAAGTTCCAAATTGATTTATAAATTACGTCTTGTATCCTGCTTCGAACATTCAAAGTCATTAGTTTCAGGTTTTCAGCATCCGGATGTATTCTGTTAGCCAGGAACACAAACACCAAATCAAATTCCGGATCCACCCATACAGCAGTACCTGTAAAGCCCGTGTGACCGTAGGTTCGTCCGGAAGCATACTCTGAAGTTGGAGAGCGCCATGAGTTCATATTCGGCTTATCCCATCCCAGTCCCCGCCTGTTGTCTTCCACTTGTTTTTTGGTAAAAAGGTCTATAGTGGCCGGGTCATGGTATTGCGCATCGCCATATTTTCCCTGCCAGAGCATCATTTGCAACATCTTGGCCAGGTCATTGGCGTTACTGAAAAGTCCGGCATGGCCGGCTACACCACCAAACATAGCTGCCCCCTCATCATGAACCACACCTTCTATCAACTGCTTTCTAAAATACTGATCCTCAGCCGTTGGCGGGATGTGATTGATATCAAATTTACTAAGTGGTTGATATGTAGTCGTAACCATACCCAGCGGGTCGTAATAATTCTGGGCCATGAATTCATCCAGGGGTTGACTTAGCAAGGTTTCTGAAAGCCTTTGCATCATATAAAATCCCATGTCACTATATCGATAACGATAAGGCGCTCCATTTTTCTTTTTGAGTAATTCGGAATCAGCTATCCACGTCCATACACTGTCTTTAATGCCACTCTTAGCATACAGCCCATGCGATACCTGTAAAGGGAATTCTTCATCATATTCCGGCTTATAAAATTCACGACTGTATTGTTCATCATTCATTGTATTTACCCAGAATGGCATGAAGGGGCGAAGTCCGGCCTGGTGCAACAGAATGTCCCTGATCACCAAATCCTCTTTATTGGTTCCTTTTAAATCCGGCAAATAAGCGGATAACTTTTCATCCAGATTTATGAGTCCATGCTCCTGAAGGAACATGACAGCCTGGGTGGTAGCCATCACCTTGGTAACTGATGCCAGATCGTAAACTGATCCTGGGGTGACCGGGTGCTTTTTGTCGTAGCTATGATAACCAAATGAACGCTCATAAATCACTTTACCCTTGCGGGCTATCAGCACCTGACACCCCGGCGTTGCCTGTTCATCAATAGCTTCCTGTGCTATCTTTTCAATTTCCATCAACGTTTTTTGATCCATACCCACTTCAACCGGTCGCCCATATTCCAACCTGTTGAGCCTGTTGGTGAAAATACCGGCCTGCAGGCCCTCCGGCCATTGACGGTCATCGGCTTTCCCTGAAAATGGCAAGGCCCCAAAAAGCAATTGAGGAACAGCTTCCAGTACCTCATCATTCAATACATCAGAGCTGATTACTGCATCATAATATTTGAAATCATCAGCAGGCACACCCTCACCAAAAAGGATAGCTATAACACCCGTTTGTTCATTAAGCTTATCTAATGATTGCTTTTGCTGCACCGTCATACCCGAACCAATCCCCACGACAACCGCATTAAATTTACTGAGAAAGCCAAGCTTCTGCTCTTCTTCCAAATTAAATTCAGCTTCATGAAAACCGGCATAGCGCTTGAGGTATGAGGAGAAAATAGTATCTCCATGAGCAAGGCCAACGTTAAGGCTGGCCAAACGCAACGTATCTAATAAAGCAAAGGGCAACAACTGGTTTTCATTCCTGTGCAAAGTAACAGACGCCCTGTACAAATTGCGTAAAATCAAATGCCGTTGATCACTTGCTAAAGGAACATGTTCCCCCTTGTAGGGTCTTGCATAGTGGTATTTCAGCAATAACAATCGCTTCACTTTGAACTGCAATTCATTTTGGTTCAATATTTTTTTCTTCAGGGCGTATTTCACAGACATCAGTGCCTGAGCAGGATCATCAGGCCGGAGCAAAACATCCGCACCTGATTTCAGGGCATAAACAATGGCCATCGGGTCGTGTTGTCCAACCATATCCATCATAATCAGCCCATCATAACCTTCCGCCCGCACCAATGCTGCCCGAGTTTTGGAAAAATCCGTTTTTCTTCCCTCAAATTCCGGTGGTTCGTAGGGCATGGTCATCGCCTCAATAAGTGTGGGAATATACCTGTTATTCACCCCTGAAAACACCGGAAGCACATTTTCCTTTTTCAGTCCTTTTGCCAATATGGTTCCGAAAAACCGATGATCAGCTGCATTCTGATCTAAAGCCCGATGAAAAGTGAAATTCAAATCCGATTGACGTAAAGGATCACTCACCAGCCTGACTGATTCATTGAGAAAGGCCTCGTCCCTGATCCTGGCCAGAACATTTTCCGCTGGCAGGGCATCTTGCAACAGTCCTGCCTTACTCCCTGAAAACAATTTCACTTTACTGATTTTGTTCAGGGTGTTGATGGTTTCACTGATGGTTGTCTCTTGACCCTTCTCAAACAAAATCCCACCAGGCTGGTATTTATCTACCAACTGCCCCATGTCCGATAAATGCTTGTTACTGTCTTCTGGGCTGACGGAAAGAAAAAAGAGCTGACCTATGAGTTCGTCCTGTGTCATGGAAAGGATAATACCTTCCGCCCAGGCTTCATCCGCAGATTTTTGCCCTTGCGCAGGCCACACCAGCAGGCCTGTTAATAACATCCCAACCCAAACTTTTTTCCCCATAAACGTGTTTTCTCTTTATTGCTCCGAAGAAAACATTATTTTTGCACAGATACTAAAAAATCAAAAAATTTTGTTCTGTTGTGCTTTTTAAAAAATTTCGAGTTATGAAGATGATAAAAAAAATTGAATGATGTCTCAAAAAATCCCATCTTTTTTCAAAATAGCCAAACACCAGCGTTTTTATTTTACGCCCCGGTACTACGATCCCATCAAGGAAGAAATTAAAAAAAGGGAGGATAATATACGAATTGAGCTCAAACTTAGGCGTGAAGGAAAAAGCAATTCCGGTTCTTTTTCCAGTCAAATACATGGCTCTTTCAAAAGATACCACAGTAAAACCAATAAGCGCAGCAACTTAATCCGAATGATTATATTGGCTTTATTGATAAGCATTGTTGTTTTCATTGCCTTTGCCTAAAAGTACTTTTTGTAGAAAATACCAAATGACTGACATTATCCGTCTTTTACCCGATTCACTTGCCAACCAGATTGCTGCAGGGGAAGTAGTACAACGCCCCGCCTCGGCCGTAAAGGAGCTGATGGAAAACGCAATAGATGCGGGCGCTGACCATATTGAACTTATTGTGGCAGAAGCCGGCAAAAGCCTGATTCAGGTAGTGGATAACGGCATAGGCATGACTGAAACAGACGCACGTATGTCCCTTGAACGGCATGCCACCTCCAAAATCAAGTCTTCTGAAGATTTATTTGCTATTCGCACCATGGGTTTTCGCGGCGAGGCCATGGCTTCTATTGCCGCTGTAAGTCAGATGGAAATAACCACCCGGCAACAAGATCAGGAGTTGGGCACAAGGATTGAAGCAGGAGCCTCCTCCGTAAAGGAACAAAGCCCCTGCAGTTGTGAAAAAGGCACCTCCATCAAAGTAAAAAACCTGTTTTTCAATGTTCCTGCCCGGCGCAATTTTTTGAAATCGCATGGCGTAGAGCAAAAACACATCATCGAGGAGTTTCAGCATATCGCCCTGGCTTATCCCGAAAAAAGCTTTAACCTTTTTATTGATGGCGAAGAAGTGTTCCATTTGCAACCCGGCAAACTCTCACAGCGCATTGTTGGTCTTTTCGGCAAAAGCTACCAGAACCAGCTTGCAGCCTGTAGTACGGAAAGTGAATTTGTAAAGGTAAGAGGCTATGTTGGCAAGCCCGAATTCTCAAAAAAAACACGTGGAGACCAATATCTTTTTGTCAACAGCCGGTTTATAAAAAGTCATTATATTAACCACGCCATCACCACTGCCTATGAAGGCCTGTTGCCTGAAAAACAGTTTCCCTTCTTCGCACTTTTTCTCGAGCTTGATCCTGAGCACATCGATGTGAATGTGCATCCGACCAAGACCGAAATAAAATTTGATGACGAGCGAACCATTTACGCCATTGTTCGGGCGGCAGTAAAACAGGCTCTGGGCACTCATAGCATAATGCCTTCGCTGGATTTCAGTGCCGATGTTAATCTAATGAGAAATCTTGGTCAGCGTGAAACAATAAAAGACAGCAAGTACTCCCGATTTCAGTCTCCTCCTGCCCCGGCACAGGGAAACCGTGAAAACTGGGACACCTTATTTGATGAGCACCTGCTCCGGCAGGGACAACATCTGGATCGTATTATTGACAGCGAAACCACCGAACAGGGGCGATCAGTCACCTTCCAAAGTCAGGCTGGCAATCAGACAGAAAGCCTTGAAAACAAACCGGGCTCCCTACTACAGCTTTTCAATGAATATATACTCTCTCCGGTAAAATCAGGCCTGATGGTGATCGATCAGCGGGCCGCCCTGGAAAGGGTTATCTTTGAAAAATTTGAAGAACGGGCTGATTCAAATAAAAGTTTATCCCAACATTGCCTGTTTCCCGTTACCATTGATCTGAACACCGCCGATTTCAGATTGGTGAAGGAAATTGAAGCCGAACTGAAAGGGCTGGGATTTAATTTCGAGGAATTCGGAGGCAATACCATTGTAATTCAGGGCATTCCTGTGGATATTGCCACTGAAAACGAAAAAGAACTCTTTGAAGGAGTCATCGAACAATATAAAAACAGTAGCGATGAGCTCGGACTGAGTGTGCGGGAAAAAACACTGCGTGCGTATGCCCGCAGGTCTTCTCTTCAGGGTAAAAGGAAAATGAATGCCGTGGAGATGGAGGAACTGGTGGGTCGGCTTTTTCGCTGCAAAAACCCGAACTATACGCCGGGTGGAAAGCCAACCTTTAAACTGGTAGAACGTAAAACCATAGAAACCTTTTTTAATTAATGTTAAGACTCTCCCCAACCGTCAAAAGTTTACTGATCATCAATGTGGTGATCTTCATTGCCCAAATGCTATTTAAACAATATAACCTGGGGCAATTCCTGGCTATGTACCGGCTGGGCTCAGTGTATTTTGCCCCATACCAGTTTTTCACCTACATGTTTGCACATGCCGGATTCACACATATCCTATTCAATATGCTTGGACTGGCGTTCCTCGGTGTATCACTTGAAATGGTCTGGGGAGCCCGGAAATTCCTGGCATTTTATATTATTACCGGAATGGGGGCAGGTATCTTTTACACCGTCATTGGGTATGTTGGTACCGTGGGTTTAAAAAGTGACTTACGGGAATATACTGTCGACCCTTCGTTGGAAAATTTTGTTGTTCTGGTAAACGATCACCGCCGCAAGTTTGAAAGCCTTCAATTTAATGGGCCGGGAAGCACCATATATGACATCATCGAAACATATGAAAAAAATCCGGAAGAATATAAATCAGAAAGTGTCCGTCTGGTTCGGGACGCAGAAGATATTTTCATCACCCACCATCCTGGTCGTGTAATCGGGGCTTCCGGGGCTGTATATGGTATCCTCATGGCCTTTGGTATGCTGTTTCCTGATCGCCAACTGATGTTATTATTTCCGCCAATACCTATAAAGGCCAAATATTTAGTATTAATTTTGGGGGGAATGGCCATCTATATGGGGATGCAACGCAGTGCAGGCGACCAGGTGGCTCATTTGGCCCATCTGGGCGGTATGGTTTTTGGTTATATTATGGTTAAGTTTTTTTAATTTATGTTCGAAAGTATAAGGGAAGATTTAAAAAGCCAGTGGTCAAGGCCAAATAGCGGACTACAGCAGTTGATCATGATCAACGTGGCTGTCTTTTTATTTGTGCGGATGGCCGAGTTTATTGTGCCCAATTTTGACCTCTTCCTCACCTTTGTAGCCATGCCCACCGACTTAGCAACACTGATCACCCGGCCATGGACATTAATTACTTCTTTTTTTACACATTACGGATTCTCACACATCCTTTGGAACATGCTGTACCTTTATTGGTTTGGCATGATACTCCGTTACCATTACGGCAGTGACCGTCTCATTAACCTGTATATCCTGGGTGGGCTGGTAGGCAGTGTTTCTATCCTTGCGTTATTCAACCTTATTCCTCAATTTGAAAGCATGAGTGGTGGTATTGCACTTGGTGCATCCGCCGGTGTTTTTGCGGTGACTGTGGCAACAGCTACTTTAGTACCCAACCAGACTATGCACCTCCTCTTTTTCGGGCCTGTGAAAATCAAATACATTGCTGCTGTATTGGTCGTTCTTTCTTTCCTGGGTTTGAAGGGGAATAACTTCGGTGGGGAACTTGCCCACTTATCCGGTGCCCTGATCGGCTATATGTATATCCGCAATATGCAAAAGGGCGTTGATATGGGGGCCTGGATCACCCGGTTTCTAATGTTTATTAAAAGCTTTTTTGTGCGCACTCCCAAGATGAAGGTTCATTACAGCAGCCCTCGCAAAAAAAAGCCCCAGACTTCCACTACCGGCACTGCCAAAAGCACGGGCAAAACCACACCTTCTCAGGCCGAAATAGATGCCATCCTGGACAAGATCAGCCAATCGGGGTATGAGAGCCTCACGAAAACTGAAAAAGAAAAGCTGTTTAATGCGAGTAAAAAGTGATCAGTAAACAGTAAACAGTTATCAGTGATCAGTAAACAGTGATCAGTAAACAGTGATCAGTGATCAGTGATCAGTAAACAGTGATCAGTAAACAGTGATCAGTAAACAGTGAATAAAAATAAATTAATAATATTGGGGCTTTTGCACAAATAAAAATCCGGCACGCGTATTCTTTATGGAAATTTCTCCCATTTATGACCAGCTTTTCGGGGCGCTTGACATTCCCTGGAATCATTGGGGTCTGGCCCTGTTTGGCGCCTTTCTTTTGGGGCTTACCAAGGCGGGCATCAACGGAATAGCTGTCATGTCGGTCACCCTGATGGTACTGGCCTTTGGTGGCCGGGCTTCCACGGGCATCCTTTTGCCCATGCTCATTGTTGGTGATATCATGGCTGTATGGTATTACCACCGGCATACCCAATGGAAACATCTCTATAAACTCATGCCCTGGATGGTTGTTGGGATCCTTGTCGGTGTTTTTACCGGCAAAGACCTGCCGGAAGACCTCTTTCGTATTGGCATGGGGGCCATCATCATCATCAGTTTAGGAATTATGATCTGGTGGGAAAAAAAAGATTCAAAGGAAGTGCCCGACAAATGGTGGTTTGCCGGAATTACCGGACTATTGGCGGGATTCACCACCATGGTGGGCAACCTGGCCGGTGCCTTTTCAAATTTATATTTCCTTGCCATGCGTTTGCCCAAACAGCATTTCATAGGCACGGGAGCCTGGTTGTTTCTGATTATCAACGTCTTTAAAGTGCCCTTTCACGTTTTTGTCTGGGAAACCATCAGTTGGGAAACTTTCGCCATTAACCTTCGTCTTATCCCGGGAATCGTAGCGGGTTTCGTACTTGGCGTGGCCCTGGTGAAAAAGATACGTGAGAAAAAATACAGGCAACTGATTATCCTGCTTACCGGGGTGGGGGCGTTGTTGATATTTATTTTATAGTAGTAAGTAGTAAGTAGTAAGTAATAAGTAATAAGTAGTAAGTAGTAAGTAGTAAGACTGTGGTAGGCGTATGAATTATAAATATTCTCACGCGAAACCTGTTGCTATTCCACCGTCGTGGTATGATCGTACACAGCAAGCCTCACAAGAAGCGGCTCACCTCCTTACAATTAACAGGATCCATTAACCCCTTTTACGACCTGAAACTACAGATTCCCTCCTGTGCAAGATTTGCAAAGATGAAAGTAAAATCGGGTTAATTTCCACAACACATACTACCCGCTGCTCTTGTGCCTGCGGGACTGCCTGTATTTTAGCGCTGTCTACTTTTTTACTTCCCATGTTACAGTGGGGTGCCTACCCGGACTAGTCACTACATTGAGTAGTTCAAAGGTCAAGTCAAAAGAAGACAACACCTTGAGGGTCTTTACGTCCAAAATCAGGGTACTGTGTGGCTTAATGGTAACGGCATCACTGTTTTTATAAAAAGTGTATTTTCCTTTGTTCAACAAAACAAACTCCACATCACTGGTATTGGTGAGGTGTACTTCCGCTACCTGGGTTTTTTCACCATACGTCACAGCAGTCACTTTTACTGATTCTTTGATCAGGGGAATGGTAAACTCCTCAGCACCTACCAGTGTATTTTTAAACCAAACGGCTGTACGACGGGCAAAAAGG
>JAOUKJ010000105.1 GCA_029882675.1 Cyclobacteriaceae bacterium | reverse complement strand
GCCGACAGGTTTATTGTACCACCGACACAAACAGTCCCAATTTTAGGAATAACAGGGGGGGTGGGTATTGTGCCTGTACCGTCCACGAACGTTATTACATTGGAGGTATTACTACATGTGCCGCCTTCCTGTGTCACGGTCACTGAGATGGTGCCAGCGGCCGTCATGTTATAGAACGGATCTGTTCCTGAAGAGCCATCCGACCATGCAAATGTACTTCCCGGAGAAGGGATGGCCTTCACGGGGATGGTTTGGCCGGGGCATATTTTTAAAGGTGTATCCCCCAGTAATACGGGGATGTAACAATGCTTATTTCTAAGTATTTCCACACTGAAGGTAGCCCCACCTTCAGATGTAAAAGCAATATCGGGTTTACCATCTCCATCAAAGTCATTGGCAAGTACGTTACGGGTTGGATTACTCACAGGCACGGGGATACGTTGCATATCAAATGCGGGAGCAACAGAGGTGTTTTTAAAGACGGCCACTGATCCTCCTTTGGTATCACTCACCAGCAAATCGATCAGGTTATCACCATCCAAATCGGCAATACTTAAACCGGAGGCTCCTGAAGAGTCAAATTCACGGGGTAATTCAAAATCGACAGTTCCCCCTGAGCTTTTATTAATCAGCACTACTACTTTATTGGAAAACAAGCTGGATGCTGCCACATCAAGGAGGCCATCATTTGTAAAGTCGACGGTGATAATTTCAGAGAGCAGGTAATCGATATTAACCGGAGGCAGTTGTTTAAACCTGACCTGATCGGCCGTACTGGTGTTTTCCAATACAATAATATCCGTAGCAAAGTTGGCATTGGCTGTAACAATAATTTCGGGTCGTTGGTCATCGTTCAGATCCTGTATTTCCAGTCCAACACTTCCTTCTTTTCCTTCCAGTAAAATAATCTGTGGATCCTTGGCAAAGCTCATGGCTGTAGGTGTACTGGTATTTTTGAACAGAAAGAGTTCGCCTGTTTTGGAATTGGTAATAACCAGTTCGGGGAGGCCATCGAAGTTGAGGTCACGAATCGCCACTTTTTCTGAAGTTACCGTACCTGCCGGAAGAAACAAGCCAATGCCGCTACCCAGTGTACCGGCATTATTGGGGAATATGTAGATGGCATTTCTATCAATTCCGCCCGATCCACCTTTTGTTGCGATGAGTTCGGGCCAGCCATCCCCGTTGAGGTCGCCACAGTTGATATCAGCAGTGGGGGCATTAATACTTATATTGGTCGGGTAAGCCGAAAAATTGATATTTCCGGGTGTACTTTCATTAATCAGCACTTTCAGGCTATTGAGCGGTGCATTAAACTTTGTGATGGCTATATCGGCCTTCCCATCCCGGTTAATATCACAAGCGCAGAGGTCGAACAATTGCAGACTTTCAGTGAACTTCACCGGGGCATCGAGGTTTACCGGGTCGAAACCAGTACCACTAAAAGAAGAGAAAGCCTTTATATTTGACTTTGCACTTTTTTTTGTGGCCAGGTTAATGACGGTGACGTTATCGGCCTGGGCCATAGCAGGAATGGTAATGGCAATCAGGTTTTCTTCAGAAGAGATCACATTCGCTTCCACCCCCCCCAACCACACGGAAAGATTTGCAGGATCGGCATCAAATCCCGAGCCGGTAATAACCATAGTGCCCAACGGAAAACCATTGGGTTTCTCAAGTCCGGTGATCACCGGAGGTGTCTGGCCCCATGTTTCCAAGCCAAAAACAAATAACAGCAGTACAAAAAATATATTTCTCATTGCATTAATCTTCAATAGTCATTACCCAGGCTTCTTTAAACAAGTCCATACCCCTCACGCTGTTTCTTACCTGGCGGGAAAGTTCGATGTCATCAGACTTATGAATGTAGACATACCAGAAACCCCTTTGGGTAATATACCCAAACTTGGCCTCATGGTAACCCCTCATGAACAAATCATCTGATAATTTTTCTGCATTTTCATAATTTGAAAACACTCCAACCATCACATACTGCCCGGCTGGTATTTCCAGTAAATGGCCTCCCCTGCGCACAACATCCGGTTCTGAAGTTGATTGCATTGCTGCCAGGTTAGCCTCCGGGTCAACTATTACTGCCACTGTATCTTTTTCGACATCCTGTTTTTCCACTTCCACAATAGTAACCGTATCGACAGGAGTTTGTTCAATATTTTCCACCACTGTCACCGTATCCATTACCGTCACGGTATCAATCACCGTTATTTTTTCGATTTCAGGCTCTTTCTCCTGCTCTTTTACAGGTTCTACCTCTGTTTCCTTTTTTACGATAACTTTTCGTTTTTGCTTTTTGGAATCGATAAAAGAATATCTGTGCACATCCTCCTGTTTTGCACCGAGCACAAAACCAAGTGTTATTTCATGGCTGGGGTAACCCACTTCGTTTATCCCCAGTCCTTTAAATGTATAGGAGTATCCCAATGCCAGCACTTCAGGCAACTTTACCCCGGCAAGGGCAGAAATACCATAATCTTGTTTATAGGCCCCTCCTACCCAGGCCATGTGGTTGAGGTGCAGGAGTGTGGCAGCTTCCAACTGGGGAGGGAGCAACTTCCGGTAACGGTACATTATATAAGGCTCAAATATCATTTCATCATTGCTGAAATAGAAGCGATAATTGGCGTGGACGATAAATTTTTCCTGCGGGCGAATATCACCAAATGAAAATTCCTCATCGGATACCAGGTTTGGATTAAACACATCGGGCATAGAAACGCCAAAATGAAAATCACCGGCATGCAATGACAGGCCGGCATTACCCAGGAGAAAGAAGTTCTGGTCGAAGGCACTGATAAAAGCCGGGTCATCCGGGTTATCGACCTGTGCCAGATCAACCGTATTGGAGGCTGCACCGGCAGAAATACCAAATCGCAGGTAAGTCCCTTCACTGAGCCAGGCTGTGTATGCAAAAGACAACAAACCTGAAGAAGTCTTTAACAAACTTCTTTTGTCATTGTTAAAACTTAATCCCAGGTTGGCGTGTTTACCTACTGCATTGTGGTACGACACATTGGCTATTTGGGGGGCACCCGGAAAATTCACCCACTGCTTATGGTAAGTGAGGAAAAATGCTGAACGCCCCTCAATGCCGGCATAAGACGGATTAACCATGTACGGGTTCACGAAAAAATGCGTGAAATTAGCTATTTCCTGCGCGAATGAGGAATATGCCGCAAAAAACAGGAATACTACAGAGAAAAATCTCATAATTAAAAAATAAGAATATTTAGTACTAAATAGCAAAATTAGGGAATTAATTCCTAACTTTTCTACCTTTTTAACACTATTACCAACACCATTGACGTTACATAATTAATAAATTTGAAGTACATTTGGTAACCCAAACCGGTTAATTGCGGTTAATTTCCGATAATCGTTTTATATTTGCCATAGTTTACATGGTGCAAACCTTTTAATATGATTTTAAAAATCCGGTATTTTTTAATAGTGTTTTTCTTGTCTTTTCCGCTTTCGATGTTCGCACAGGAATTTCTATTAGGTGCAAAAGGCGGGTTACAAGGCTTTAAAACATCTTTTGGGAAGAAAGATGAAGTAGAAGGCGTATTCCGGTCTTTGTTGAAAGGCGGATTGAACGGAGGCGCGTTTATCGTCTTTCCGCTGCCTGACGACTTCAGCTTTGTTTTTGAGACCAATTATTCAGTAAAAGGGCGCCGGATCCGGTTTAACGAAGGACTAAACGGAGAGTGGATTAATTCCAGTAAGTATTATTTTCTGGAGATGCCCATCCTTCTGCGTAAAGCATTTCCCGTGCGGATATATAATTTTCCCTCCTACTGGTATATTAATGCAGGGGCCAACGTAAGCTACTGGCTAAAAGGCGCCGGTAAGCTGACTACAATCGCCAGGGATAAGGATGGAAAGCAAATAAATAATGGCATAACATTGGATTATTCATTGGAATTCAACGATGTGCCTGTGACCGATGTAAAAGTGATGTACCTCTCGGATGTCAATAGGTGGCTTTTCGGATTGGATTTTGGCATTGGCTATTCTGCCCATGTGCTGGGCAACCAACGCTTTTTTGCAGAAGCGAGGTTTACCTACGGACATACTTACCTTGGAGAAAAGAACAGTGTTAAATCGCTTGTTCTGGGATATATAGATAATATGGAAAGTAATTACCGCGTTCTGAACCTCAGTTTTGGTTACGCCATAAACCTCAATTTCCAGGATCTGAAAAAGGGCAAGAGTACCATGGATAAAGAAACAAAGAAGAAAAGGAGATAAAGATTTAAAATTACTTTATTTACTTTTTCCCTTAAATCCGCAAGCGGCTTTAATCCTGTTTTAAATATAACTAAATAGTACGTTTTTAATTCAACGGTTTTCAAAGCTATTTTATACTACTTTTGCAGGATATTTCAAATCAGCTGAAATAATCTCAATTTATAAGTTATATGTTATCAATCAATAACCTCACCTATCATATAGGTGGCCGTACGCTTTTCGAAAATGCTTCACTTCATATCAGGCCCAGGGACAAAATAGGCCTAATCGGCCTGAATGGAAAGGGGAAGACCACGCTTCTTCGCCTCATTGCGGGGGAGTATCAGGTAGACGGCGGCGATATCAGTTATAGCAAAGAGTGCACCCTCGGCTTTCTCAATCAGGACATGCTTTCCTATGAATCAGAAAAGAGCATCCTTAATGTCGCTATGGAGGCCTTTGGTGAAGCCCTGGTTATAAAAGAAAAACTCGATCGCATTTTGACAAAACTGGAAAGTGAATACAGCGACAAACTGGTAGAGCAGCTCACTTCTCTACAGGAAGAATTTGAACGTTTGGAAGGCTATGTGATCCAATCAAAGACCGAAGAGATCCTGGAAGGAATTGGTTTCTCCACAGCGGATATCCACAAACCGTTAAGAACCTTTAGCGGGGGCTGGCGCATGCGGGTTATGCTGGCAAAACTCCTGTTGGAAAAACCATCACTGCTTATGCTTGATGAGCCCACCAACCACCTGGACCTTCCTTCAATAGAGTGGGTGGAAAACTATCTGCGGAATTATGAAGGCGCCATCATTGTTGTTTCGCACGACCGTGAGTTTCTGGATAACACCATTTCAAAGACCGTAGAAGTGGATAACAATCAACTCGTTGTATATGAAGGGAACTACGCTTTTTATAAAGAAGAAAAAATACTGCGTCGGGAAATACAGGAGAATACATATCAAAACCAACAGCAACAGATCAAACAAACCGAACGGTTTATAGAGCGCTTCCGTGCCAAATCGACCAAGGCCAAGCAGGTTCAATCGCGCGTAAAGGCACTGGATCGTATGGATAAGGTTGAAAAAGTGGAAGACAGTAATGCGGCTATTAATTTTCGGTTTTCGTTAAAAACCCGTTCCGGGAAGCAGGTTCTCGAATTGAAGGATGTATCCAAAGCTTTTGGCGACCATATCATCTTTGATAAAACGACAGCCCACATCAACCGCGGCGACAAAATAGCCCTGATCGGCGCCAACGGAAAGGGTAAGTCGACCCTGCTGCGCATTATTGCAGGCTCTGAAAAAATTGTGGGTGAACGGAAAGAAGGCCATAATGTGATCAAGGGTTTTTATGCCCAGCACCAATTAGAGGCCCTGCATGTAGACAATGAGTTACTGGAAGAATTAAAACAATCCGGTTCGGGCAAGACAGAGCAGGAGTTAAGAAACGTACTGGGTTGTTTTCTTTTCAGTGATGATGACGTCTTCAAGAAGATCAAGGTCCTTTCAGGCGGTGAAAAATCGCGGGTAGCCCTGGCGCAGACGCTAATCTCAGAGGCCAATTTTCTATTGCTGGATGAGCCCACCAACCACCTGGACTTTATTTCAGAAAACATTCTTATCCAGGCCCTGCAACAGTATGAAGGCACTTACATCATTGTCTCGCACAACCGTCACTTCATCACACAGGTGGCCAATAAGATTTGGTATATCGAAGATCAACAGGTAAAAGAATATCCCGGCACTTTTGAAGAATACCTTTACTGGCAACACAACCTATCCTCAAAGAGTGAAAAACAAACTGAGAAGCAGGTGGAAAAGCCGGGGAAGGCAAAAAAAGGCAAAAAGGTTCGTGAAAATAATACCGAACAACGTGACAGCAAGAAAAAGGTTGAAGTTCTGGAAAACGAAATTATGCTACTAGAAGAGGAAAAAGAGGTGCTGGAAACCGCGATGGCTAAACCTGATGTGGTGAGCAATCCGGAAGAGCTGCAGAAATTTACGCAAAAACTCATGGAGCTAAACAGCCTGCTGGATGAGAAAACAGAAGTGTGGGAAAAGCTACTCAGTGAGCAGTAGGCAGTCCCGCCTTGCGGGAGCAGTAGGTAGTAGGTAGTAGGCAGTAGGTAGTCCCGCCTTGCGGGAGCAGTAGGCAGTAAGGCAGTCCCGCCTTGCGGGAGCGGTAGGCAGTATGGTAGCCGGAAGCTTGAAGTCAACGGACAAAGGACACGTAGAAGTTGAAAGCTGGAAGGCCATGAGTGAAAATTCCTACAAACCCCGTAGGGGTGAAAATTGATAGATTCAGGGTGAAAGCCCCTATCAACCCCGTATGGGGTGAAATTATTATAGCCCAGGAGCAAAGAAAAACCAAAACCCCGTCAGGGGTGATACGATCAGGAGGAAAAGCGTCATGCCTTGAACCAAGAAGCAAGAAGCAAGAAGCAAGGCCCGACCCCTCGTGCCAAGAATGTACCCCTGGGTAGCACTGCGAGAATAAAAAAGCAACACGGATGAAGGCGAATTAGCGATGCTTCGGGGGGGGGTCTGTGGGGAAGGTTCCTAACCCGTAGGGGTGAAAATTGATAGATCCAGGGTGAAAGCCCCTATCAACCCCGTAAGGGGTGAAATTATTATAGCCCAGGAGCAAAGAAAAACCAAAACCCCGTCAGGGGTGATACGATCTCGAAGCTCGAAGCTGTGAGCGGAGTAAGCGGTGGTTTAATAATTCTCTATTTCCCAAAACAGAATTTTGAAATAACCGCTAAATAAACCTTATTTGTGAAAGCGGGTATTGGGAAAATATTTCATTCCCCCCGCAGGTTACTTATTCATCTCTAAAGCATTAAGGCAAATATGGTTGGTACAACTTTGATTGAAAAGTTGAAGAACGGGGAAAAACAGGAACTCAATAAGGTCTATGTACAATACCGGGAGGAGTTTATTGCCTGGCTGTATAAAAGTTTTAGCGTTCCCACTGATGAGGCTAAAGATATTTATCAGTTTTCAATCTTAAAGTTTTACGAAAACGTGGTTTCCGGTCAGCTGAAAACGTTGAGCAGTAGCCTCAAAACCTATTTGTTTGCTATTGGCAAAAACAAAGCTTTAGAGTATAACCGCAACATGGCCAAAAAAAAGGGATCGGCATTCGACTTTTACCTCCATCAGCTGGAGGACACTGGAACAGCTTACAAGGAAGAACAACTCGAGGCCATTGACAAAGGCCTGGATGCATTGGGAGAACCTTGTTCCAGGTTATTAAAACTGTACTACTATCATAAAATGAACCTGGAGAACATCACCAAGGCACTGGGCTACAAAAATTATGATACGGCCAAGACCCAAAAACACAAATGTATACAGCGGTTGAAAAAACTGAGTCAGGAATGGTTGGGAAAAATAAGTGTTTCTTAATATGGAAAATCAGGAGAAAGACATAGCGCTGATTGAAAACTACCTCGCAGGCAAACTCACCGGGGAAGAGGCCAACGCCTTCCGACAAAGACTGGAAGAAGACGGGGCCTTTCGTGCGCTTTTCGAAGAAACAAAATTGCTGATTTCCGGGATACAATACAGTGCCCGGAAGGAACTGCTACAAGGCCTCCGGGATCTGGAAGCCACCCTGCCTGAAGTGGAGGTGACTAAAGGATTCACCCTCGCCCCTACCTGGTATTACGGCATTGCCGCCGCAGTACTTATGTTGGTGGCCAGTGTTTTTCTGATCCCTCGCTTTATTAAGGACAGCCCCGAAGCGCTTTACACCGCCTGGTACGCCCCCTACCCCAACATCATTGCGCCCATCACCCGCGGATCGGAGGAGGAAGACGCTCCTTCCGCGGGCTACCGGCAGTATGACCTTGAAAATTATGACGCCGCCATAGATGCGTTTAAAACCACGCTGGATCAGGGAGATGATGAGTATGTCCTTTTTTACCTGGCCGTGGCCTGTATGTCTGCCGACCGGCACGATGAAGCCGTCATTTATTTTGAACAGTACCTGCAGCAATACACCACGCTGACCAACCAGGCCATGTGGTACCAGGCGATGGCATATATGAAATTGAAGCAGGTGGAGAAGGCCCTTCCGCTTTTGGAAAAGCTGGTAGCCGGAGGCTCAACGTATGGTGAAAAAGCGGAAAAATTAATAGACCAACTCGAATGAAGGGTTACTAATTGAAAAGCGAGGCATTAATCGAAATTAATAAATAATTATTCACACCTAAATTTTAAAACGATGCAAGACGAAAAAGAAACTATTATTTTCCATGAACCTGGAGTTATTCATGATCCCCCTAGCCTGGCGAAAGAAAATAAACATATTGATGGAAGTGTGTTTTTGAAAAAGCGAAATAAAATCGCATCTATCTCGGGAACAAACATCCCGGTAAACATGCTTAAAAAGGGCGTAAATGTGTGCGTAGTGGTTTCGACAAACGGTAAATCAGCTCATATTCATTCTTTAGGAAATGAATGCGACCACTAACTAAACGATGAGTGATAGGGGCAGCATTTGGTTATTATATTAAATGCTGTCAACCTATTTTAAACTTATATTCTAAAATCTGTCTATGTTATATTCATCGACCGTTTATTGAAACTAATTATTCGCCAAATGAAAAGGAAGATAATAAGAATACTCATTACTACAGTAGTGTAATTTAGGCTACTTTTGAACTTTAAACCCAAACCAACATGTTGAATTGCAGCCCATTGATATGGATGGGCCGTTATTCCATCTGATTGGCTAATGAAGTTCAACTTTGCATTTCTTAAGGCAGAATGGGAAGGGACATTATCAGTTATTTCTTGATAAAAGCTCTTAACTAAGCTCAAATTAGATTTATCATTAATTTTCCACATAGACTGAATCACAGCTTGGCAGCCAGCATGAATAAAACCTCTAGCAAGGCTAAATACACCTTCTCCAGATACTTTTTTACCAAATCCAGTCTCACATGCACTCAAAAAGACCAATCTTGTAGTTGTATTTATCCCGTATAGTTCATGAGCTTGCAGAACACCATCTTCCTGACCTCCACTTTTTTGAAAAAAAAGTTGAATTTGTCCGGTCTTAGTACTATCAACTATTCCATGTAACCCGACATGGATGATGTCATAATCACCACTCAATTCTTTCTTGAAATCCAATTCCGAAGCTCCATAAAACATATTGGAAGAGGTCTTCATGATTTTTTCAATTGCTCTCAACTCCATGTCAGTACCTGGCAAATCCTCTCTATTACTATCGCCACTGGACGAAAAACTCACCCCCAATAGCTTGTTGGTCTCCCCAATTATATCACGAGTACTGCTCATTAGTAAACCAGAAGAATAGGTATAGCTAATATTTAAATCCTGAATTAAATATGGTAATATTTTAAAGTTAATTTCCTTAGAATTCACCTTACTGGTCAACAACACATCAAAAGGCAAATAGGCCAATGAACCGTCAGGCACTACGATCAGAAATTTAGTTTGACTTAAATCAAGCTCACCAAATAACTTATTATAAATATAATAACCATGTTCAGTCAGGGAAACAAAAGAACCAGAAAGATCATTCATATAATGCGGTGAATAAACACTAAGTAAAAGGCCCTGCAGGTGGTCATTATACTCCTGATCTTTTTCTATCCGTAAGACGATCGTCGTATCCTGGGAAATAAACATCTCAAACAAATATTCTTCTCCATCAAAAAAGGTCATAATGCTTTGGTTCTTGGTAATCGACGTTTCCCTTAAATCCTTCAACTTCTGCTCTTTTTTATATTTTATTTGGTAATACCCTGGAAATATTTCGTCCAAAGTTTTAGATAATTTATCATAGGCCACAGAAATTTCAAACACCTCATTTTCCAATTTTTCTC
>JAOUKJ010000104.1 GCA_029882675.1 Cyclobacteriaceae bacterium | reverse complement strand
AAGCCCTGAATTGCTCATTTCCCCAATATTCAACAGGGTAGTACGCGCCAGGTTTGGCGGAATGGGAACTTCGAAGTCCATTAAAAGGTCACTGGTCGTTTTATCATAAAAATCAATGCTACCATTAAGTTTGTAATCCAGGACACTGAAATCCAATCCGACGTTAAATTCTTTCTTGGTCTCCCACTTCAGGTCAGGGTTGTCATTACTGATGGGGCCATAAGCGGGCTGGAAACTGCCATTTACGAAGGCACTACCTACGGGTCCTACTTTTGCGATGGATTCATAAGTTCTTGGAGGAAGGGTTCCGGTCATGCCATAACTCAACCTGAGTTTAAGATTATCCACACTGGCTATATCCACAAGATTGCCCAGATTTACCCCGGCTGAAACGGCCGGAAAACCACCCCATTTATCGTTTTCGCCAAATCCGGAATAACCGTCCGTCCGGTAACTGGCCATCAGAAAATAGGTATCATTGATATTAAGGTTAGCCCTGCCAAAGAAAGAGATCAGATTACTTCTTGTTTTCCAGGAAGAAATGTTCCCTAATCCATTATTAAAATCAAGGGCTGCCCCTAAGTTATTAAAGGTGAAATTATCTGCCACGAAATTTCCACCTTCCGCATAAAATTCGTCCCAAACATTTTCCTGCCAGCTATACCCGCCAAGTACTTTAAGGTTCATATCGTTGATGTCCTTATCATATAGGCCAATGGCTTCAAATATTTTGGTGAAATCATTGCGTTGTCTTTTATTAGCCAGTCCATTGCGATCAGCACCGATCCAGAAACTCTGTTTATCGTAATACCGGTTTCTGAACTGGTTCTCAGTTTGCTGGGAATAGGCCATGTTAAAGTGCAGTCCATCCATGATTTCATAATCGCCTTTGAGATGGAAATTCAACTGTTTTTCTGTTTCCTCATTGATGTTCTGTTCGATAAGTGCCACAGGGTTGTAATAATCAAAGGCTCCTGGAAGTTGATAATAACCGTCAGAACTCTCATAATCAGCAGGATTAAGGCCGGAAGCTGAGCCATCCACCCTTACAGGAGCTGTGGGATTATAAATGGTAGCATAACGAAAGGCTTCGTCCCATCCCAAATTGCTGTTGAGGCGGGTCATGGCAAAATTGCCGGTGAGGGTCAGTTTGTCATTCAATGCTTTTTGTGTCAGGTTAACCCGCGTATTTAACTGTTCAAAGCCAGTTAATTTTTGTACACCCTGCTGATCCCTGTAGTTGAACGATATCCGGTAGGTAGTCTTATTGGTGCCACCCATCATGGATAGGTTATGGGTCATCGATTTGGCATTCTGGGTCAGTTCATCAAACCAGTCCGTTGAAGAACCAATATCAGTGTCTTTCAGCGTTGCTGCCGGCACATTAGCACGGTAACCGGCGGCATCCAGCATGGGAACTAACTTAGCAATGGATTCACTGGCGAAATACCCGTTGTATTCTACAGAAGTGGTTCCGGCCCTGCCGGTTTTGGTCGTAACAATGATCACACCGTTCGATCCCCTTGTGCCATAAATAGCTGCGGCAGCACCGTCTTTCAATACGTCAATGGCAGCGATGTCATTGGGATCCACCTGACCCAAGCTGTTGCTGGGAACTCCATCAATGATAATAAGGGGCTGACTGTTTGGGCCAATGGTGGCCAGTCCACGTAGCCTAACCTTAAAAGGATTGTTCAGGTTGCCTCCAGGGCGTACTACCATGAGACCGGGTACTTTTCCCTGAAGAAGCTGTGCCGGGTCATTGACATTGCCCTGATTAAAATCTTCCGCTTTGACTGATGTCACCGAACTGGTCACTTCCTGCCTGGTTTGGGTGCCATACCCCACCACGATAACTTCACTTAATGTCTGTACATCAGTGACCAAGGCCACATCAACGGTAGATCGAGTGCCAACGGTGACTTCCTGACTTTGGTAGCCAATAAAAGAGAACACCAATACGGTGTTGTTGTCAACACTCACAGAGTATTCCCCGTTAAAATCAGTGGCTGTACCACTGCTGGTCCCCTGGACCATTACACTCACGCCGGGGAGGCCTTCGCCCGTTTCCGCATCAGTTACTGTCCCTGAAATTGTTCTTTCCTGGGCATGAACTAGCGAAAACATCCCGAATAGGAGCATCAAAACAAATAGTTTGGATTTTCTCATGTTAGGTAGTTTTAGGTTTTAAAAATTTAAAAAATCATTTCGTTTAAGCTTCAATATTTGTGTGATAAGACTCTTCAAAACGCATAGAGCCAATTGCACATTTTACAATAATAATATAATCATGAAATCTTCACAAGCAATAAAGGTGGATATCCTTTGCAATCGTTTGCGGAAAATAAATTGTTGTGACAACATGTGTAACTCTAACCTTAATTAAATTATACGATGTTTAAGAAAATTATCTTAATACTACTCTTCCAATTCGCCAATAGTATCAAACAGTTCCCTGAAACAATCCGGCACATTACCCCCCCGCTCCTGGGCCGGGTCTTCCTTGCCATAAAACTGATCCATAAAACGACGAGGGCTGGTCCATATTGTTTGCATCATCCCGTGAAAATTCTCTCCGGTTTGAGGAGTGGAATTTTGCCTGCCGGACACCATGTCCCTGACCTGTGCTGTAGCCACGTGCCCGTACCTCCAGGGGCAGCTTACTACACGGAAACCTTTTACGGCAAAATAGGCGGCTGTAGGTACTGCGCGTACATAATGCCAGTCGTTAATGACCACATCTTTGGGTATCATGTCGATGGCGCGGTGGGTGTTGTTCATGCTGGCTTCCCACACACCGATACCTGTTGTTTTGCCATCAATCAGCCGGTCACCCCAGATCCAGAGTTCGGTGTTGCTATGCAGCAGGTGATTTCGGATTTTGGTCACTTCCCCGGCAAAGAGTTCTGCCTTGTCCCGTCCGCTACAGCGTGGGCATTTATCATCACCGATGTAAAAAACCTCATCCATTCCGGCATGGAATGCATCAGTTTCAAAAACTTCTACAATTTCATCTACGATATCAAAAACCACCTCGTGGACTTCAGGGTGCAGGGGGCAATAACTTTTGCAATAAAGGCCGTCTGCATTGGGCCATTTGTATTCTTCGGGAAACTCCACGTGCGGAGTCTCGTCAAACTGTGGATAAACCTCCAGCAGTTTACCAACATTGGAAGCCCAGGATTGGTGGCCGAGCAGGTTGACCTGTGGGATAAGCCGAATATTTGCTTTTTTACAGGCTTCTACCAACTTTTTAATGTCTGCTTTGGTGAGTGGGTTTTCACTTCTCAATTCAGGGTGTGTCTCGTACTCATAGCGGAAGTCCACGCGGAGGACAAGGGTGTTGATTTTGCGCGGAACAAACTCTTTGTCAATGAATTTGATAAAGTCTTTGATGTCTTCTTTTGCCGGGGCACCGATACAGAAACCGCGTATGGGCATCAGGCTGTCTAATTTGGTTTGTGACTGTCCGTTCAGGGCTAAAACCATAAACACCAGTGCAAGCAGAGGTTTGAAAATTTTTTTCATTTTAGTCGGGAGTTAAAATTTGACTTTAAGGTAGAAAATAAATAACAATGATGCAATGAAATAATGAAACATTGAAATGTTGAAATAGTGCACCAAAGGTTCGGCAATTTTTTAAAATGGAGAAAATCTGACAGGTCTAATCCTACTTTGTCAAGTTAGGCGTTGTGGGATTAGGATTATATTGGTGAAGAACACCGACAAAGGGAGGAGGAGCTTTCTTCTCATATCTCATTTCTCACGTCTCATGTCTCATGTCTCACGTCTCATGTCTCATGTCTCATGTCTCTTGTCTCTTGTCTCTTGTCTCACGTCTCATGTCTCATGTCTCACGTCTCATGTCTCATATCTCACGTCTCATGTCTCATATCTCACGTCTCATGTCTCATGTCTCATGTCCCATGTCCCTTGTTAATTACCAGTGAGTTTTATACCTTGAAGGGGATTAGGCAGAATAGTAAATTAGTAAGCACAATAACTAACTCTAAACAATGAAAGCGAAGAAAAAAATAAACCGGCGTGACTTCATTGGTACGGCTGCGTCCGTTGCCGCAACGGTCTCTATCGTTCCGGGTCATGTGCTTGGCGGCCCCGGGCGGGTGGCTCCTTCCGATAAAATTACAGTGGCTAATATTGGCTGTGGTACGCAGGGACTACGCGAGATGCGGGGGATGCTGCAAAATCCCGACATCCGGGTGGTGTCTGTATGTGATCCCAATAAGTTTTCAACGGATTACCTGGATTGGTCGGCCAATGGATTGCGGAATAACATCAGGGAAACACTCAAAGACCCCAATTGGGGAGCGAATGTCAACGGTATTGCAGGTGGACGGGATGTGGCTAAGGATTATATCGAAAAATATTATGCCTCCAATAAATCATCGGGGAAATACAAAGGGTGTTCCGCTTATGAAGACTTCCGGGAATTGCTGGAAAAGGAAAAAGACATAGATGCCATCAAAATTATGACCCCTGACCACCTGCATGCTACTATTGCAGTCACTGCCATGAAAAAGGGCATCCATGTCGTTACCCATAAGCCCATCGCCAACAGAATGGCCGAAGGCCGGTTAACGATTGAAACTGCACGAAAAACAGGGGTAAAAACACACTTGTTGGCCTGGGATGAAAAACCGGAATATGAGTTGATACTTCAGTGGATCAATGAGGGTGTAATAGGTGATTTGAAGGAGATACATAACTGGTCCTACCGGCCGGTTTGGCAACAATGGACTGCCCTGCCTAAAGAGGAGCTCCCTGTACCTGAGGGTTTTAACTGGGATTTGTGGCTGGGACCAGTACCCCATCGGCCGTATCATAAGAATTATACACATAATGTATTTCGCGGCTGGTATGATTTTGGAGGCGGGAGTGTAGCTGATATGGGGCATTACAGCTTGTTTCCCCTGTTCAGAACATTTGGTATTGATGTTCCACCTGTTAGCGCCAAAGCTTATGGCACCACAACACGCGAGGCGGTAGGTAATGTATATCAATGGGTGGAAAATACAGTGGCTTTTCCGCATTCCTGTATGATACGTCTCAAATTCCCAAAACAAAAAGCACTTCCGGCATTTGATTTGTTTTGGTACGACGGGGGTATGAAACCTTTTGCCCCGGAGGAACTGGAAGCAGATAACCGCGAGACGCCCAATGAAGGACTGTTGTTCGTCGGTGACAAAGGAAAGATACTGGCCGGTTTTCAGGGGAGTAATCCGGAGATTATTCCTTCAGCCAGGATGAAAGAATATCCGGGAAATAAATCATTTGCTGAAAAAGAGCGCCAGGACAGGTCTGTGACCTGGGCCAAAGCGATAAAAAGTGGGGAGGAGTCACCAGGAAGTTTTCTGCATGCGGAAACCGTCACTGAAACAATCAATTTGGCAGCTGTTGCCCTGCGTTCAGGCAAAAAGGTAATATATGATTCAGCCAATATGAAAATAACCAATGATGAAGCAGTTAATAAATACCTGACGCGGGAGTACCGGAAAGGATGGGAACTTGGCAGTTAGCCATGAACGATGAACCATTAACCATTAACGATGAGCGATGAACGATGAGCGATGAACGATGAACCATTAACCATGAACCATGAACGATGAACGATGAGCCATGAACGATGAACTATTACCCATATACCCTCCCGCGACTGCGGGATACTCATATACTCTCCCGCGACTGCGGGATACTCATATACTCATATACCCATATACCCTCCCGCGACTGCTGGATCCCCATACCCCTGAGCGATGAACGCTGATTTCTGAAGGGGATGTTTTTCGATAAAATAAAAAGGGGGATAAAAAAAAGACCTTCTAATAATTTTAGAAGGTCTTTGCAGCCCGTAGGGGAATCGAACCCCTGTTACCAGAATGAAAATCTGGCGTCCTAACCCCTAGACGAACGGGCCATTATTAAGGGTTTTTTTCGCTGCTCCCTCAAAATGTGGTGCAAATATAGAAGTCCGTTTTATTAATACAAAACCAGATGGAAAAATTTTTTAAAATTTTATTTAATCCAATGCTTTATGGTGAACTATGGAAGGCAAAAATATGCGCTATATGGCATGCGAGGGGACTGATGTCAATGATTATTATTATTGTGTAGATAAAAGTTTTATGGATTCTCATCCTTTTTACTTCTTTTCGGCCTTGCTTCTGCCGGGTATAGGGTTATTTTTAAGATTCACTCATCACATCAATTTTTTTCTGCCAGGGTTAGTAATTCCGGCCCGTAGATGACGCTGGAGAAAAAGGTTCAGGGGTAAGTGTTCGTTTTTTCTGCGCGTTGTTTTTGTTTTTAATCTCAAAGTTGTCAAGGTGAATTATTCATATACAAGTTCAATTCACTAAAAAACATACATGGTGCTAATTATAATTTTTGACGTGTTTTCGGCCAATATGAACAAAAAAGGGATAAAAAAGGGTCTGAATTATAGTTTTGACTTGTCTATTACTCCAATTTAGACTAAATACAAATAACATACTTTAATAATTGAACATTTGTTTAATTATAAAATTGTTCTTTAATTATAGCCGCAAAATATTTATGTCAGGATCAAACGAAAAAAAGCCGAGAAAGACAAGTCCTGAAAAATTGGGCCGCGCAGCGGAAATTTTTGAAGGGCTCGGACACCCGATAAGACTCGAAATAATCGAGTTATTGGAAGGCGGAAAAGTATTGGCCGTGGGACAAATTCTTGAGTCGTTGAATGTGGAGCCAACATTACTCTCACATCACCTGCGTAAAATGAAGCATTTAGGTATTGTTGATTCAAAAAAAGAAGGGCGTTTTATATATTATCATCTGGCCATACTTGAATTAACTAAAGTGTTGGATTGCATAGATAATTGCGGAATAGACGGGTAGGATGTCTTTTAATGATAATGTTAGGCTGAACATATTGACATATCTACATATTTAGTTAAGTAAATTTAACCTTTAACCATTTATAATTATGAGTGATGTTGCAAAAACACTGGATTGTTCCGGCCTGTTGTGTCCGATGCCGGTGGTAAAGACAAAAAAAGCGATGGCTGAAATTCAGATTGGAGAAATTCTGGAGATGATATCTACTGATCCCGGATCCATGCCGGACATGGAGGCCTGGGCCAGACAAACAAAGCATGAGCTGGTGGATGCGAAAGATGAGGGGGGAAAGTATACATTCCTGATCAAAAAAACGCACTAAGCCATGGAAGAGAAAAGGAAAAAGCTTGCCATTATTGCCACCAAAGGTACCCTTGACTGGGCTTATCCACCTTTGATCCTGGCTACGGCTGCCGGGGCTATGGATTGGGACGTGGGTATATTCTTTACGTTTTACGGATTGCCTTTACTCAATAAAAAGCTCAACGCAAAGGTGACACCGACAGGCAATCCGGCCATGCCCATGAGAATGCCTTTCGGCCCTGAAGGATTCCAGAACATCAACTGGCCGATTCCCAACATGATTATGAACAATATGCCTTTCTTCGAAAACATGGCCACCGGCCTGATGGAAAAGACTTTTAAGAATAAAGGGGTGGCATCGGTGGAGGAATTGCGTGATATGGCGGTAGAGCTTGATGTGCGGATGATCGGTTGCCAAATGACGATGGACGTTTTTGGATTTAAAAAGGAAGATTTTATAGAGCAGGCAGAGATAGGCGGTGCAGCTACTTTTTTGGAGTATGCCGCTGATTCAACGATCTGCCTGTATATATAACCTGATGTTCAGGTAATTCTTATGAAATGGAGGTTGGTAGATGCAGGAGAAGTGAATTACCTGAGGTCACAGGGTATTTACCACGGACTGGGACATGCTATGTCCGGGAATACACCAAACACGGTTGTTTTATGTGATCCGGTAGGCGCTTATATGTGTGCCGGGTTTTTTCAGGATCCGCGCCATGAGTTGGATTTGGAATATTGTAAAGCAGCAGGCCTTCCGGTGATACGGAGGGAGACTGGCGGTGGAACGGTCTACATTGACCATAACCAACTGTTTGTACAGTGGATTTTTCAGCCAGGCATACTTCCACCTCGTGTGGATCAACGTTTTCAGTGGTTTATAAAGCCGCTGGTAGAAACATATAAGTTCTTTGGAATTGATGCGTATTATCATCCTGTGAATGACGTACATGTCGCAGGAAAAAAAATAGTTGGAACAGGTGCGGCTACTATTGGCAACGCCGATGTGGTGACAGGAAATTTCATTTTCGATTTTGACTTCGATAAAATGACCCGGGCTTTGAATGTGCCCGATGAATATTTTCGCCAATGGATAAAGGAAGGGCTGGATGGTTTTCTGACCTCGATAAAAAAGGAAAATGGAGCAGTATGCAGAGAGGAGTTGAGGGCAGTTTATATTGAGAAATGTGAGGAGGTATTGGGTGTGAAACTGATCCCCTCAAATTTCACAGACCGGGAAATAGCTAAGATGGAAGAAATCGAAGCGAGATTTGGAGAAGACGACTGGTTGTTTGGACATACTAAACCCAAAGTAAATGACCGTTTGGTGAAAATACATGCCGGTGTCTGGATAGGAAGCATGGAGTATGAGTGGGAGGGGAGTAAAGTGCGGGTAGTCACACGGCTTGAAGACAATATAATTAGTAAAATGGCCATATCCGGACAGTTTGAAAACCCAATTGTACCTCAGATTGATAACCTGGGGGATGCGATGAAAGGAGTGAAAATAGAAGAAAAAGCAGTGCTTGAGCGTTTAACATTCTTTTTTCAAAATCATCGGAGTGACCAAAAAGATGAATGGATTGCACATTTATCACAGGCCATTTTAAAGGTGAAAAAGGAAAAAAATAAAATGACAGGAGATGGATGAGTGGACTGATGAAGTGTTGGGCCAGCGGGAAGTCGCCATGTTGTACGCTGCCTTTAATGGACAGTGGCTTTTGTTGGATGTGTTGGAAAGAGATAATAAAGGAAAGGCAAAGCTGTTCAAATTGGTAGCCAATAGTGTAGATAAGGATGATTTGCGCGATATAGTAATGGATGATGAGAATCCGGACGATCACGATTATATTTTCGTTTTGGCCGACCCGGATACGCTCTGTGATATATGAGTAGTGAGTAGTGAGTAGTGAGTAGTGAGTAGTGAGTAGTGAGTAGTGAGATATGGAAAGTATTAAACTAAAAGGAAGAAGGAAGTACCTCATTTCATTTACCCTATGTAAAGTCTTATTACTAAATACTATGTACTAATTAAAATATGAACATATTAACCTAAACTAAAATATAAATATCTATGGAAGATCACGAAGGCAAAAAAATACTGGTAATTCAAACACACGGGATTGAAACTCCTACAAGGACATATTCCCCGTTGTTTTATGCGATGGCTGGAGCAGCTATGGAGATGGAAGTGATGGTATGGTTTACAATGAATGGCACAAACCAGTTGAAAAAAGGCGAGGCCAAAAACGTTCAGTTGGATAAGACCAGCAATGTTACACTGGAGACGATGCTTCAAATGGCGATGGACTCAGATGTTGAGCTACGTGTATGTCAGCAAAGCCTTGAACTTTGGGATATGAAACCCGAAGACCTGATCGATGGTGTGGAGATACTAGGTGCTACCAGTATTATAGATCTCGCCTTATCGTATGATCATGTTATGTATTTCTAATGACTAAAAGATAAATACTATGGCTCACGAGAAAATAAACGGTTGTGTGGTAGTTAAGGATCTTCACTATTCTGTGGAAGACAATACCTGGGCGAAGGTAAACGATGACGGTACGGTTACGATCGGAATGACCGATGTGGCACAAAGTCTGGCGGGTCCCATTCTTCATGCGAAAGCCAAGGGAGTTGGTACTGCCCGGAAAAAGGGGCGTCCAATAGCTACAGTGGAAAGTGGCAAATGGGTTGGTCCGGTGAAGTCACCTATAGCCGGTGAGATTGTAGCATTGAATGAAGGCCTGGCGAGTGATGCGCAACTGATCAACAGAAGTCCTTATAAGGATGGTTGGGTAGTGAAAATGAAACCTGATAGCCTGGAGGCTGATCTGGCCGCTATGACAACCGGTGATGCCGCTGTTGCAGCATATAAGGAGAAAATAGAGCGTGACAATATTTCCTGTAGCCACATTGAAGGCACA
>JAOUKJ010000103.1 GCA_029882675.1 Cyclobacteriaceae bacterium | reverse complement strand
GATGTCGAACATATGGGCACCCCAATCTGTAACCATACCCCCGCCATACTCGGCATAGTTGCGCCAGTGTGGGAAGATGTCATTACTGATGTGTGGTGAAAGTTCAGGGTTGTAACCACGCTCGGGTGCAGGCCCGTTCCAGTTATTCCAGTCAAGGTATGCCGGTGTGGGTTCATCAGGGAGCCTGCATGGTATAGGGGGTGGCCCCACGCTGACCAGTACCTGCCTGATATCGCCTATATATCCATTATAAACCAACTCGCACGCCTTATGAAAACTTTCACGGGAACGTTGCATGCTGCCGGTTTGAAATACACGGTTATATTTATTTACGGCTTCGATCATTGCTTTTCCCTCTTCTACCGTATGTGACATGGGTTTTTCACAATAGATGTCTTTGCCGGCGGCAGCGGCTCGTACCGTCTGGATGGCATGCCAATGGTCTGGAGTGGCAATGACTACGGCGTCAATTTCCGACATCTCCAGTAATTCGTTGAAATCACTGAATAGCTTCACCCCTTTAAAGTCTGCCTGTCCTGCTTTTTCGGCATAATAATCTTTGGCTATTTGTTCAAACCTTTCCAATTTGAGTTTGTCCACATCGCAGCCGGCCAGTACCCGGGTGCCCGACTGCTCCATAAAGCGCCTTTGCAGGCCTTTACTTTGTTTTCCTGTGCCAATAAATCCAAGTACAATCTCATCACTGGGCGCTGTAAAACCTTTACCACCCAAAACATGACGGGGTACGATATACACACCGGCAGTAGCTGTAAGTGCCTGACCGATAAACCGACGGCGGCTGAGGCCATTGGCTTTTTTATTATTGCTTTTCATAGGGATCAGTGTGTTGTTAATGCTAAAAATTATTTCGGGGATAAGTTAATGCACTGACAGGAAAAATGCAATGGCAGAGAACCTGTTTAATTAATGTTTCTGATTCTTATCATTTATTTATCTTTCACTAATTTTAATTTTATGGTATCGCATAAACTGATTTGTTCCTTCCCCCTTTCATGCCTAATTTTACGGATCAAAATCAAGCTATGACAGATCGTTATCAACTCCGGGGCGCCTCAGCCACCAAAGATGAAGTCCACGCCGCCATCAAAAACATCGACAAAGGGCTGTTTCCCAATGCTTTCTGTAAAATAGTGGAAGACCACCTGGGCAACGATCCGGAGTATTGCGCCATCATGCATGCCGATGGTGCGGGAACCAAGTCATCACTGGCCTATATTTATTGGCGGGAAACGGGAGACCTTTCGGTTTGGAAAGGGATAGCCCAGGACGCCATCATCATGAATATCGACGACCTTATCTGCGTGGGCGCTACTGACAATATTTTGCTTTCCTCGACCATTGGTCGCAACGCCAGGCTTATCCCCGGCGAGGTTATTGCGGCATTGATCAATGGGACGGAGGAGGTGCTCCAAATGCTGCGCGACAATGGCATAAACATAGTTAGTACGGGAGGGGAAACAGCAGACCTGGGAGATCTTGTCCGCACCGTAGTTGTGGATAGTACAGTCACCGCCCGGATGAAAAGATCGGCAGTTATTGAAAACAATATTCAACCCGGCGATGTGATTGTCGGGCTGGCCTCGTATGGTCAGGCCAGCTACGAAAGTGAATACAATGGAGGGATGGGTAGCAACGGGCTCACTTCTGCACGACACGATGTTTTTTGCCATAAATATCGGGAAAAATACCCTGAAGGACTGGATCCTGCCATGCCGGAAAACCTGGCTTATACCGGCAGCTACAACCTCACTGATCCCGTAGAGGGCACATCCCTGAATGCCGGCAAACTCGTGCTTTCTCCAACACGTACCTACGCACCCGTAATGGCTGAAATATTTAAGGACAAAGGCCTACAGATCAATGGTATTATCCATTGCAGTGGTGGTGCCCAAACGAAAGTGCTTCATTTTATCAAGGATCTGCATATTGTTAAAGATAACCTTCTGCCTGTTCCTCCCCTGTTCAATCTTATTCAGACTGAAAGCCAGACGGCATGGAAGGAAATGTATCAGGTATTTAATATGGGCCACAGGCTGGAAATGTATTTGCCGGCGGCTATGGCTCAAAGGGTGATCGACATCGCAGCATCATTTAATATTCAGGCACAGGTGATCGGTTATGCTGAAGCCTTCGAGGGTAAAAAGGTGACAATAAAAAGTGAGGCGGGCACTTTTGTTTACTAATTGTTATCGCCTGTTGTCCTGTCCACCAAGCATGCTCAGGTAGCTCTCATACCTTTCTATGGCAATCTCTCCCTCTCCGATGGCACGTTTGATCTCACAGCCTGGCTCATGAACATGCAGGCAGTTATTAAACTTACACGCATTTCTAATATCCCGCATCTCGGGAAAATAATCAGCCAGCTCAAAATCTTCCGTGTCAATGAGTCCCAGCTCTTTGATGCCGGGTGTATCAATGATCCGGGTATTATTGCCCAGGTTGAACATCTCAGCAAAGGTCGTGGTATGCACGCCCTTTTGTGCGAAATCTGAAACTTCGGAAGTTTTTTGTTCGATATGGGGCGCCAGCAGGTTCAGCAGGGTCGATTTGCCTACACCTGAATGCCCGGCTACCAGTGTGAGCTTGTTGGCAATGACATGCCTTACCTCATTGATACCTTCCTCATTAATAGCCGATACCAGCAAACACTTTACACCGATAGCTTCGTAAATGTCAATTACATGTTGTTGCCACTCCCGCTCTTTATCGCCCAGAATATCCTGCTTGTTGAACACCAGGAGCTGAGGTATTCTAAAACCCTCTGCTGAAATGAGAAAACGGTCTATAAAACCCAGGGAAGTGCGTGGAAAGACAATCGTAACCACCAGCATTACCTGGTCTACATTGGCGGCAATAATATGCCCGTGTCCGGTTTTCTTTACGGATTGCCTGATGATGTAATTGGCACGGGCTTCAATTTCAGTGATCACATTTGCCCCCTCATCCTTTTTCACAACTACGCGGTCGCCCACAGCTACCGGATTGGTTGTTTTCATTCCCTTCAACCGAAACTTACCACGTAGACGACAATCGTACAGGGTGCCTTTGTCATCCGCCACCTGATACCATGAGCCTGTGGATTTTACGACAAGGCCTTTCATGTTGCGGGGAGTATATGCTTAATATATGCCATAATGGAATCGGTGGCCCCTGTGTTTTGTTTTACATAGTCAGCGACCTTTTGGCCCAAGTTATCTCTTTTCCCGGAATTGAGCAAAGGCTGTAAAGTGTTCCGGAGCTGGTCACTACTGCCAATGGGAAAAGCGCCCCCCAGGCTAATAAGTTCCTTGGCTTCGTTAAATTTTCTGTAATTTTTATTACCGAAAAATACAGGTAATCCAAAAGTGGCGGCTTCCAGTGTATTGTGCAATCCATCACCAAAAGCGCCTCCAATATAGGCGTATTCCCCATAGCGGTATAGTTTTGACAGTAGTCCCATATTGTCAATAATCAATACCCGGGCTTTTGTAATATCTTTTTCATCAGTTTCAGAGTACTTTATAAATGGCTGTTGAAGCCCCTCTTCGATGGCTCTGATGCTTCCGGCAGTCAATTCATGCGGTGCAATGACATATTTGAGGTTGCCAAATCCCTCATTGATCAGGGGCAACAAAATTTCCATATCTTCCTTCCAGCTACTTCCTATCACCATTAATGGCTCATGTCCCTTAAATTTTTCCATCACGGGCAAATCTATTTGCTGATTTTTTAGGGCATATACCCGATCAAATCGTGTGTCACCCGCTACAGTAGCCTGATCGATGCCGTGTTGTTTCAACAAAAGTAGTGAACTATCATTTTGAGTAAAAAGATGCTGGGTTTTGTTCAGGGCCTGAAGCAGAAATCGGCCTGAACGGGAGAAGATAAACTGTTCTTTTCGAAAGATCGCAGCGATAGAAAGGAGTGGAATATTTCTTTGATGCAGTTCGTCAAAATAGTTGTACCAAAATTCATACTTCACAAAAACCGCAAGTATGGGATTCACGATTTCAACAAAGTGTTTCGCATTTGATGGGGTGTCGAGGGGCAGGTAAAATACTTCATCAGCCCCGGCATAATTTTTTCTTACCTCATATCCTGAGGGGGAAAAAAAGGTTAACAATACCCTGTAGTGACTACTGTATTCGCGCAGGGCTTCAATCACCGGCCTGCCCTGTTCAAATTCACCCAGCGAAGCACAATGAAACCAAACCACTGGCTGTGGGTTGTTGCGAAACTGGTCATGGAGACGTTTAAACAATCCTTTTCTGCCTTGAGTGAACTTTTTGGCCTTTGGATTAAAAAGCGCAGCTATGCGTATCGAAAATCCGTAGAGAAAAATTACTATATTGTATAAGGTGTGCGCCAAAGGTTTTTTTTGTAAAAGTACGTTAGGGAAGGGGAAAGTAAAAAGCCACCACTGATTTCGGTGGCGGCTTTTTATTATTTGTATTTAAAGGTAAAGTGTATTCGCGGGTGGAAGTATGCACTTCAACACCTGACGACTTGCTGCTTTCCTTCGCTATATTTTAGTGTGAAGAAAGGTAATTGGCAACACCTTCACGCGTAGGTTTCATTGCATCAGCACCTTCTTCCCAGTTGGCCGGACATACTTCGCCGTGCTCTTTTACATGGTGCCATGCATCAATAATTCTGAGCATTTCATCAATGTTCCTGCCCAGTGGAAGATCATTGATGGTTTCATGACGTACTACACCTTCTTTGTCGATAAAGAAAGAACCCCTGTAAGCAATAGGCGCACCAGTGAAAGTGAGATCGCCTTCTTCCGTATAATCCCAATCACCGGCAAGTACACCAAAGTTATGCGAGATGGTTTTGGCCATATCAGCTACTACAGGATAGGTAACACCCATGATTCCACCCTGATTTTTTTCAGTTAATAACCACGCCAGGTGAGATTCCTGTGTATCGGTAGAACAAGCAACAACTTGTACATTTCTCTTTTCAAACTCTGCGAGTTTTTCCTGGAAAGCCAGAATTTCTGTGGGGCATACAAAAGTGAAATCTTTTGGATAAAAGAAGAAAATCACTTCCTTTTTCCCAATGAATTGTTCTAATGAATAATCAGCAACAATTTCTTCTCCATTGATAACTGCCGGTGCGCTAAAAACCGGGGCTTTTTTTCCTACTAGTGACATAATATTAATTTGATTTATGTTAATGAATATATAACTTATTTGATCGTAACCTCTTTAAGCGGGTCTACACGTTCACCACTGACCTGTAAAGTAATACTACTTACCCTGAGATTGCTGAATTTTTTCTTTTTAAAAAAACTTGTGATCATGTCATTGAGCTCTTCATCGTAAAAATCCAAAATCTCTTTTGTATTACTGCAATAAATATGACCGTGGTTCCTGGTCATGGGATCGTATCGTTTTATTCCTTCGCTGGTCATGACCCTGTTGATCAACCCGACACTCGCCAGTGAGTCCAATACCTTATACACGGTTGCCAGGGTAATTCCCGGATTTTCTGCTGTAATGTATTCAAACACCTGATCAGCCGTTGGGTGGCTGTCCATATTTCGCATTTTCATCAATACGACAATCCGTTGCTGGGTGGCTTTTAATCCCACCTCCATTAATTGTTTCCTTGCTTCCTGAGCAGTCATTTGTATTATTTTATTACCAAATGATAATTTTTTCTAACTGGTAAATAATGACGTAAAATTACACATAGAGGTGTTAATAAACAATACAAAACACATTCCTGTGTTAAGTATTTAACCCGGATTTTGAGAAAGATGGTTGAACAGGGTGAGACAATCCTATCTCGGGAAGCCATTGGTACTAAAAAAATTAATTTATATTGGCTATATTAGCGGTGCGAAACATAAGGACAGATGAAAAGTGCTTTGTATATAGTTTGTGCTGTTTTATTTTTCTTAAACCTGAATACCTATGGCCAGGTGGTAAACAGTGCCAGTAGTATGGATGATTTGCTACAGGTTTTTGAAGATAACAAAGAACGTGGGCTGGAAGACGCCAATACGTTGTTGGAAGGCTACCTGAAGCCTTTGGCCAGGGGGCTTAATTACGGATTGTCCAGTGGTTGGGTCAATACAGCGGAAGCTCATAAAACCGGTGGATTTGATTTAACGTTTACTACAGCACTGGTCAGGATACCCAAAAGAGATTATTATTTTGAAGCACTCAATTTGCTGGAACTGGAAGTGATAAATCCACCTGATGGCAACCTGCCTACTTTTTTTGGCTCTCATATTACCCCCACCTTTCAGCATAAATCCACAGGCACGCAATTTGATGGTGTATCGGGTATTGGTCTTGAAAACAACGACTTTCTCAAATCCTTGCCTGTACCCATGGTACAATTACGGGTAGGTGTGATCAAAGATACCGATCTTTCTTTCAGATATATACCTTCATTGGACATGTCTCCGGATCGATTGTCCTTTCGAATGTTTGGAGCGGGAATAATGCACAATATCAAACAGCATATCCCGGTTCTGAAAAAAGCGCCCTTTGAACTCGCTGCATTTGCAGGGTATAACAATGTGTCTTTTAGTACCGACCTTTCGAGTACCCTTGATGGCACACAAACCGGAGAATTCAACATACAGACACTTTCATTGATGGCAATGGCCTCAAAGCGTATTACCCTGCTTACCGTTTATGGGGGGGTAGGCACTACCGTTTCCCGTTTTAACCTGAAAATGCTTGGCCAATATGACCTGAATAACGATCCAACAGTTTTTGAACTCGAAGATCCCATTGATTTAAAAGTGAATAACCTGGGTCCAAAGGCCACTGCTGGGATTATGCTAAAACTGGCCGTCATTACCTTGCACAGTGATATCTCCTTTCCACTCTATAACACCTTTACGTTTGGTTTTGGTATTAGTATCCGATAAAAAATATGTATAAAGCAGATGTTTGCCTTACCCCTGACCTGATTGACAGGCACAATCTTGGAAACCGTATTGCTGTAGTTGTTGATATATTGCGGGCTACCTCTTGCATGGTAACAGGACTCGCCCACCATGTGGTTTCAATAAAGCCTTTCACTGATCTCGATGAATGCCTGAAGATGAGGGAAAAGGGGTGGATTGTGGCCGGGGAACGTGGTGGAAAAAAGGTGGAGGGTTTTGACATGGGCAATTCGCCCTTTGAATATATGGCTGACATCACGAAGGATAAGCATGTAGCTGTTACCACAACCAACGGGACAGTAGCCATTGAAAAATCCCAACCGGCAGACATGGTTATTATCGGTGCCTTTCTCAATCTGGAGGCCATTGGGCAGCTTATCCGTGCTCAAAAGAAGGATTGCATCATCGTTTGTGCCGGATGGAAAGGCAAAGTAAACCTGGAAGACACGCTCTTTGCGGGGGCTTTGCTTCAGTACCTGGAGAAGACGCATCAGCCGGAGGGTGATTCAGCCTGGATAGCCCGGCAGGCTTATATCAACATGGCCCCATCGCTTAGTCATTACGTAAAGCAAAGTGAACATGCTTTGCGTCTGGCCAGTCATCATGTAGTGAAAGACATAGACTTCTGCCTGAAAAAAGATGAATATCAGGTGGTTCCGGTACTTCGCAACGGGGAACTGGTAAGACTTTAAGCCGCCATTAATTCAGCCATCGAAATTCTTGTTTCTTTCACTTTAGTAAAGTAAAAAGGGCTGTCGCATTTCAGCAAAAGTTGCCGCATCCTGACGCCCCTGATAAATCAGGCCTGTAAATGATATTTCTTTCTTTCTCAATTTGTCAGTACCTGTCAGATAATCAATATACGGCCACCCGGGCACTTCCGGATAGGAAGTCCATGCAAAATCTTCAGGGTGGGTCTCAGAAATGGCTTCAAGTATACGCATGCCTGTTTCAAAAGGCTGGAAGTCCACCCTGCGGTTTACTTCTATTGCGATGCCGTGACATGATTGGTTTTCATACAAGTTTTCTGTTGGAGTAAAGCTCGTTTTTTTGAAAGAAACACCTTTGAGTCCCATTTTGTTAAGGAGACTGATCACCTTGCGTGCGTTTAAAAAAGGTGCTCCAAATTGTTGAAAAGGATATTCAGTACCCCGGCCTTCAGATAGGTTCGTTCCTTCCAGAAAACAGGTAGCCACATAGCTAATAGCCGTTTCAAGATTTTGCATGGAAGGTGAGGTAGGTATAAATGAAAGGCCATGATCATCAAGGTAAAGCGTTCTGTCCCATCCCTCAAGCGGTAATACTGTTATGTCAGCATTGATATTTTCCATGGTATTGAAAAACAACATCAGTTCACCCAATGTCATTCCATGCCTGATTGGGATATGTTCATGGCCTACAAAAGAACTAAATCGCGGTTCGATAAAAGGGCCTTCCATGTCTATCCCATTGATGGGATTTGGCCGGTCGAAAATAATCATAGGAATACCGGCTTCTGCACAAACCTTTGCCGTGAGTTTGATCGTTGACACATAAGTATAAAACCGGGTACCGATGTCCTGAAGGTCTACCACCATGATTTCAATGCCTTCCAGCATTTCAGAAGTAGGTGCCTTCCATTCATTATAAATACTGAAAACCTTTATTCCCCGTCCATGATCAAAGGAATGTTCTACTGAAGTAGCATCCGGGGCAATCCCATCAATACCGTGCTCGGGGGCAAAAAGGGCACGCAGGTCATAGCCTTGTGCCAGTAGCATGTCTGCGATGTGGATACCGTCAGAGTTGATTCCCGTTTGATTTGTGATTAGTCCAAGGGCCTTCCCCCTGAAAATCTTATCATTATTAACTAATCTATCGACCCCAAGTGTTAAATGCATATTCCTTTTACTATTCTATCCTTTCCATTGAGGTCCTTAATCCTTTGAACCTCTTTATAACCTGTGCTTTCCAAAACATGTACAACTTCTTTCCCAAATCGCTCATTAATTTCAAAAAGTAAATGACCTCCCGAATCTAGGAAATATTTACCCACCTTTGCAATCTTTTTATAAAAGAGCAGTGGATCTTGATCCGTCACAAACAAAGCCTGGTGAGGTTCCCACTCCAGTACTTCTCTTTTTATTTGTGCTTTTTCACCTTCAGTGACATAGGGGGGATTGCTGATCAACAGGTTGTACTTGTTGGCCTGAAGCTGATCGTTGAGAATATCCAATTTGAAGAAATCAACCTGTGCATTCAATTGCGCTGCATTTTTTTTAGCGACCTCAAGTGATTCCACGGAAATATCACAACCTTCTGCCCGAATATCAGGGGCTTCCAGTTTTAGGGTGATGGGAATGCATCCACTGCCTGTACCGATGTCGAGCACGGTCATGCCTGGTTTTAATAATTCTAATGCGCTAAACACAAGTTCTTCCGTCTCCTGACGGGGTATGAGTACGGAAGGGTTGACATAAAAAGGGCGCTCATAAAACCATGCCCGGTTGAAAATATATTGCACAGGTTCGTTTTTTCTGAGTCTGTGCAATACTTCCTGCCACCTGATAATATCTTCACTATTGGCTATAAAAGGCTTGTCGGCCATAATATCGGTCATGGTCATCCCGGAAAACTCTTCCACTACACGGTAGCTAACAGCTTCGGCTTCATGCAACGGGTACAGTCCTTCTGCACTTTTTAGGGCGGCCTTAAAAAGACCATACGCAGAGTTGGGGAAGGCATGCATTCGTGTTATTTTTGGAATTTTGGTACAGATTGCCAAAATTCGCACATTGTTTAACCATAAAAAAGCATCAATCGATCATTTATATTCCATGGCTGAAAAAATGTATATGCAAAGAGCCCTGGAACTGGCGGCACGGGGACTTGGCCGTACTGCGCCCAACCCGATGGTGGGCTGTGTGATTGTGAAAGGCGGAAAGGTCATTGGTGAAGGCTGGCATCAGGAATATGGCAAACCACATGCCGAAGTAAATGCCGTGGAGCGTGTACAAAACAAAGAAGATCTTGTGGGTAGTACGGTATATGTGACCCTGGAACCCTGCGCACATTTTGGCAAAACCCCTCCCTGTGCGAATATGTTGGCTGGTTTACCCCTGGAAAAAGTAGTGATTGCGAATATCGATACAAGTAAAAAAGTGGATGGCAGAGGGCTGGAAATACTTCGTCAGGCTGGAAAAATAGTATCTGCCGGCCTAATGGCTGAGGAAGGG
>JAOUKJ010000644.1 GCA_029882675.1 Cyclobacteriaceae bacterium | reverse complement strand
GCCTCCTACACAGGTGAGTACCTATGCGTATGTTAATCCTGTTGTGGCGGTATTGTTAGGCTGGGGCTTCCACAATGAACCCATCACAAAACACACCATAATTGCCTTATGCATAATATTGTTGGGCGTATTCCTGATCAATCAGTCCTTTCGAAAGGCCAAAAAGGCCGTGTAATTTTCCCTCCGGTAAAAATCTGTTTGGTTTACGCAGTATCTCTGTATACTTTGCGAAGTAAATTATACACTATTACCGAAAAGTGAAAATCATGAAAAACCTTTTACCACAGGTGCTTTTAGTTTCATTTATTTTGATTGAAACGTCTGTTTATGCATTTCAGAAGTTAAATATTCAAACAGAAGCAACCAACCGAACTACAGTGGCTGCTGCCGAACTGATGGAGTTTATAGCCATTCCCAACGATGCCAACAATCTTTCATCTATTGAAAAAAACGTTGCCTGGTTGGAGGATGCATTTTCGAAAAGAGGTTTTGAAACCAAAGTATTGAAAACTGAAAATACGCCACTCTTTTTCGCCGAAATAAAAGTGAAAAAAGCAAAATCAACATTGTTGTTTTATATGCACTACGATGGCCAGGCTGTCGATCCTTCAAAATGGCAGCAGGAAGACCCCTATCAGGCGGTAGTAAAAGAAAAAAAGGAGAATGGGTGGAGTATATTGAATTATGAGATGGGCACGCCTTTGAATTCAGACTGGAGAATTTTTGGAAGATCCGCATCCGACGATAAAGGTCCTATTGTTATGCTACTTCACGCCATGGATTTAATTAATGCCAATAAATTAAAGCTTACTTATAATATTAAGGTGGTTTTAGATGGTGAAGAAGAAAAAAGTTCAAAACAATTGGGTAAAGCCGTTGTAGAATATAAAGATTTGCTCGCCGCAGATCATCTCATTATTAACGACGGCCCAATGCACCTTTCCGGTCAGTCTACCATTATATATGGTTGTCGTGGCATAACAGGGTTGGTACTCACCATGTACGGGCCTCGTACGCACCAACATAGCGGTCATTACGGTAATTATGCTCCCAATCCTGTTTTTAGAATGTCGTCTTTACTGGCTTCTATGAAAGATGAAGAGGGAAGGGTAACTATTCCCGAGTATTATGATGGAATTAACCTTACGGATGATATTAAAGAAATACTGGCCAGGGTGCCCGATGAACCTGCCACTATTCATCAGATTATTGGTATTGCTGAACCCGAAAAAGTAGGAAATAACTATCAGGAATCGTTACAGTACCCGTCATTGAATGTAAGGGGATTCTCATCGGCCTGGACAGGCCCCGATACGAGAACAATTGTACCTGAATCGGCAACAGCTTCCATTGACATCCGGTTAGTCCCTGAATCGGAGCCCGAAAGATTGAAAGACTTGATTGAAGAACACATTAGAAATCAGGGATATCACATTGTTTATCAGGATCCTACCGAGGAAGAACGCTTAAAATACAGTCATATCATTAAAATTGAGCGAAGCACTGCCACATTGCCATTCAGAACGGATATGGATTCTGAAAGCGGACAATTGGTAGCCGGGGCCATTAAAAAGGGTTTGGGAGTTGATCCGGTACAAATAAGAATTATGGGAGGTACGGTGCCTGTATCAAGTTTTATCAATGCCCTGAAAGTACCAGCCATGATTGTACCCCTGGTAAATGCCGACAACAACCAACACAGTCCCAACGAAAACCTGAGGGTTGGAAATATATCCAATGGTATTGCCACATTCGTTTCAATTTTAACATATAGGTAATGTTGTAGGGACGTAGCACCACGCTACGTCCCTACAATGTCCCTACTTCTGCGGGGTCATCCACACCGGTTTTGTTTCCGATGAATGGTCCTTGCCCAATATATCCCTGTACAATTCGGGGCGCCGGGCATTGCGATAACGGTAACCGCCGGCTAATTTCAGTTTTTCGGGAACTACTATTGCAATGGCAAGCCCATCATCAAAAGACTTTACTTCGTCGAGAATTTCCCCGTATGGATCAAGAATCATAGCATTGCCATTTTTCAGTTGGTCGCCATCATACCCAATAGGGTTACTGAATACGTAATAAACACCATTGTCATAAGCCCGGGCAGGAAGCCAGCGCATAAGCCAGGCACGACCTTTGGGGCCATCCAGTTCCATTCTCAGGGGAACAGGGTCAATATACCTGTTTTCCCATAGTTTTTCATCAACATATCCACGTCCGGGCATGGCCGAAGGGGTTAAACCTGTAACGTGTGGTGCGAAAATAATATCGGCACCCAAAAGGGTGGTGGCACGTACATTTTCAACAATATTATTGTCATAACAAATCAGAATCCCGCATTTCCATCCCAATAAATCAAATACATTGTATTCATTTCCAGGCGATAAATATTTACTTATAAAAGGGTGAAGCTTCCTGTGTTTGGCAATTATTCCTGTTTTATCTACAACAACATAGGTATTGTATAATTTATTGTCATCAATTTCCACCAGCCCTGCCATAATAGCAATATCATAAC
>JAOUKJ010000643.1 GCA_029882675.1 Cyclobacteriaceae bacterium | reverse complement strand
GATCCGCTATTCAGGTGAAGAAGGTACTCAAATACTTAAAGAAGGATTGCCCCTGCTACAAGGTGAAGTCATTGATACCTCAGTGATGAGTATGACCAGGCTCAAAAGCTTTATACAAGATGAGATTGCCGACGCAAAGAACAAAGGTGTCTTATTTTCATTGCACCTGAAAGCCACGATGATGAAAGTCTCTGACCCGATAATTTTTGGAGCCGCTGTTTCTGTCTTTTATGATGAAATATTTTCGCAATTTGCCGATGTTATAAAGGAGCTGGGTGTTGATCCCAATAATGGGGTTGGTGACTTGTACAATAAGATTCAGGGTCACCCCAGGCAAAATGAGATTGAATCGGCAATTAATAACTTGTACAAAGAGCGCCCTGCGCTGGCGATGGTCAATTCAGACAAAGGCATAACAAACCTGCATGTGCCCAGTGATGTAATTATTGATGCCTCCATGCCGGCCATGATCCGGACCAGTGGGCAGATGTGGAACACCGAAGGCAAGCAACAGGATACCAAGGCCGTCATTCCTGACCGGTGCTATGCCGGAGTTTATCAGGCTACGATTGATTTCTGCAAAAAGAACGGAGCATTTGATCCCACTACGATGGGTTCAGTATCCAATGTGGGCTTGATGGCCCAGAAAGCGGAGGAGTATGGTTCTCATGATAAAACTTTCCAGATGACAGGATCAGGTAAAGTAGAAGTTGTCGATGAACAGGGCAAGGTGTTGTTATCCCAACAAGTGGAAAAAGGTGATATATTCAGAATGTGCCAGGTGAAAGACGCCCCGGTAAAAGATTGGGTAAAGCTGGCGGTAAAAAGGGCGAGGGAGACGGGTAATCCTGCTATCTTCTGGTTAGATGAAAACAGAGCCCATGATGCTGAACTTATCAAAAAAGTAAACCAATACCTGCCTGAACATGATACGGAAGGATTGGAAATCCGGATTATGCCCCCTTTTGATGCCACGAATTATTCGCTGGAACGCACACAAAAAGGCCTGGATACAATTTCGGTTACCGGAAATGTGCTCAGGGATTACCTGACAGATTTATTTCCTATACTGGAGGTGGGAACCAGTGCTAAAATGCTTTCAATCGTGCCATTGATGAATGGAGGCGGCCTGTTTGAAACAGGTGCCGGAGGATCGGCCCCCAAACACGTACAACAATTTGAAGAAGAGGGCCATCTGCGGTGGGACTCACTTGGCGAATTTTTGGCTCTTGCTGTTTCCCTTGAACATTTAAGCTTTACATTTAATAATGAGCGGGCAAAAATACTTGCCCGGGCATTGGATGACGCCAATAACAATTACTTATTGAACAATAATTCACCATCGCGTAAATCCGGTGAAATTGACAACAGGGGTTCGCATTTTTATGTGGCCATGTACTGGGCCGAGGCGCTGGCCAATCAAAATGAAGATGCCGCCTTGAAGTCGATATTTACACCTGTTGCTGAAAAGCTCAAAGCACGGGAAGATCGAGTCATAGCAGAAATGAATGCGATTCAAGGAAAGCCTGTTGATATAGGTGGTTATTACAAACCAGACGAGACGAAAGCAAGTGCAGCAATGAGGCCGTGTACATTGTTTAATGAAGTAATTGACGCGATTTAAAGCTACCCCTTCATTCCTGTTTCTACTGTAGAGGAATGAAACATAACCAATAAACCACCCGCACTTTTGAATGAAGTACGGGTGGTTTTTTCGTTGTTATACTTCTTTTCCGTCAATGTCTCTTTCACAACCCGGATTGGTCATCCCCACCTTTGCGGCACAACCGTTCATATATCATATTTCCATCTCTCCTGCTTCATATCTCTTGATTCTTATTTCTATTATCAAAACTGCACCCTGTAAATAATATTCGGCAGCATCGGCCACTGTTTTATCTCAATAATCTCCTGCGTCCACGGTGCGTACATCTCCTCCGTCTTGGCCGAATGATTGGTGGCATTGAGTATTTCCAGTTTTATCTCCTGCGTTGTCTTTTTTCGGTTTATACGGTAACTGGCCCCGACATTAAGCAAAAAGACATCTTCAGCCTTTGTGACATATGGCTGATCATCATAGCGTATAATAGCTGTTTGTGCTCTGGATTCTTCCAGGTTCACCGGGTTGAAGCGATTCCCTCCCAAAAGCGATGTCTTGGTGTTTAAAACAATGGCCCTTTCTTTGTTTCGTTTTGGAGACAGCAAAAATTCTTTTCCCAACAAAAGATTAGCGGTATAGTTGGCGTTCCAACGGGTATTTCGTGTCACCCCGTCCAGTGCCTGGTATTTCGATTCATACAATGAACCGGTCAGCAGGTAATAAAAATTGCGCGATAAAAATTTCTCGAGGGTCAGTTCCAGCCCGTAATTCTGGCCGGTTCCTTCGCTCACGAAAGCAACTTCATCATAAGAGTCGATCGAGTTGAGCATCGATTCTGTGCTATTTGGATCTGCGGCAACGGGTACATCATACAAATGCTGATAATATAAGTCCAGTTTGAAATGGGTGTCAGTACCTAGCATCATACTGTATCC
>JAOUKJ010000102.1 GCA_029882675.1 Cyclobacteriaceae bacterium | reverse complement strand
TGGCAGGGAGTTTATTTGTACCAATATGTGGGTGTGCATCGTATAAAATTTCTTCACCGGCGCCATACCACCGCAATATTTCAAGCACCAACCGAACATCGCCTCGTTTTTTTGAACGTGTATACAGTTTACCATCAGAGTAGGTGCCTGCTCCCCCTTCACCAAAACAATAATTGGAATCGGTATTTACAACACCCTCCCTGTTGATAAGTGCGATATCCCTCCTTCGGGCCTGCACATCTTTACCCCTTTCTATTACAAGGGGTTTCAATCCTTTTTCCAGGCAACGTATTGCTGCAAAAAGACCAGCGGGCCCGGCACCAACGATGATTACCGGACGTTGTGATTTTATCTTTTTAAAAGCAGGAGACCAGCGCGAAACAACTTCACCCTCCTTCAGGAGTCCGAGTTGGACATGCACTTTCACCCCTCGGCGGGCATCGATAGATCGCTTCAACAAGGTATAGGCCGGAAACCCTTCCCGGTGCAAAACTTCGTTGACCAATTCCTGAAAAGTATTTGCATCGAACGCCTCACCGGGCGTCAAAGTAAGCTGAATAATATGATCCAATGGGTATTTGTGTTATTTCCAACGGCCAAACGACAAGGTATATCCGAAGTTGAGGCCGAATCGTAATTGTAAAGGTATCTTATTCTGAGCCAATCCCGAAAAAATATCTGCATATTCATCATCAGCGTGAAAATTGCGATAGCCAATGCCAGCACCGCCAAAGGCATCTATCGTAAAACCTTTGCTTACTGTACTTTCCATGATGCGGTATCCTCCAATCACACTATATGCAATCATTTGTTCGGTAGCTGTCACCTTCACATAATCCGGTACGATGGGCAACTGGATATTGGCAAAATGCCCCCGGTTTACAAAGCGTAACTCATGCCCAAAATACCACATACCCAGCTTGTTATGGGGATTGTAAAACTTTTGCCTCACTGCAATGGAATATCCCCTGGAATACACCTGATCCAATGGGATATTGGCCTCCCTGTCAAAAAAAGGCTTCCTGATCCCTTCAAACTCAAACTCGTGACCCAATCTTTCCTGAATATAAAACTCCATAACAAATGGGATTTTACCTGTAAAGACGAACAACGGATTGCCGCCCAGAATCACACCTTGAAATTCATTTATTCGGGAGTCGAAATATTTAAAACCTTTGGACCGGAACCGGTAATCAGGAAGGCCAGTGCCCCTGCCCTGAGGTTCCACTTCTTTTTTTTCCACCAAATTTGAAGGAAAGGAACTATCTTCATAATAAGGCTTATAGAAACCCGAAAGGCTCCCGTCATTTTCGTAGAGCTCCCATGTGCCTGATTTTTTATCGTCCTGAATAATTCCTTTGGATTGTAATGTTCCATCCGGATAATACCCATAATACATCCCCCTGCCTTCATTAAAATCACACGTTCCCTCCAGGGTGCCATCGCCATAATAATATTTCCATTTTCCCTGATTTTTACCTTCCACCAGCTGCCCTTCTATACGGATGTTTTTGTTTTTATAGTATTCTTTGTACTTACCACTCCCCTTAATAAACTCACCTTCCCCTTTTAGCTTTCCATCGGGATAAAATAAATTCCATGATCCGTTCTTCTGCCCTTCGACAAATTCACCCTTTGAGCTTATGCTTCCATTATCATAATAGTGCAACCACTCACCCTCCGGGCGGTTACTATCATAACGTCCTTTTGAGGACACTTTCTGATTGGGGTGAAAGTATGTCCAATCACCCACTTTATTTCCATTGAGGTAATTTCCTGTTGCCTGTATTTTTGTACGGGCTCCCGGTAGGATTTCCTTATAATAAAAAGTCCATTTTCCGGCGTTTTTAAATCCCGATTTCGGACCTTCGGCTTTCACTTCTCCGGTGGCAAAATATTCGATATAACGTCCTTTATTTGCCGTATAGTCTATTTCACCTTTTAATTTACCGTCTTCATAATAAAACTGCCAAATCCCTTCCAGGTTGCCATCCTTAAATTCACCTTCACTTTTAAGTGCGCCACTTTCATAGTACAACCTCCAGTTACCCTGCCGCTTGTCATTGACGATCAGGCCTTCCATACTTTTCTCACCACTTTCATAAAAATACTGCCAGTACCCCTCGTCCTGTCCCCTGACGACCAGTCTCATTTTCTGGTTACCTGTTTCATAAAAGAAATCCCATGATCCCGTAGCTTCGTTATTTAAAAACTCACCGCGTGATTCTAACCTTCCACTCAGAAAATAGGATTTATACTCCCCCTCCAAAATATTTGTAATGGAGTCACGAACCGTATATTTCTCTTTTATTTGTGTGCTGTTTTCATCATAATAGGAATACTTTATTGCCCCTTGACCAAGGGCAAAATAAGTTATCCCCTGCATGAGAATAATGACTAGATATATATGGTATTTATACAAAACAGCGTAAAGATACGTAAGAAATTTTGTTCCTTTTACCCCTGACCGGGTCAAATCAACTACACCACTGCAACAGATCCTTAATTAATAAGAACTTTAATGTTTATGAATTTATAAATTACACATTTTACCTTTACTTTACATGAAAATAAGACTGTAAAATATGCAAACGAAAAAAGGACAAAAAGACCCCTTTGAATCTCCTGACTTTTATATGATTGACGATTTGCTCACTGAAGAACATAAACTTGTCAGGAGTGCTATGCGCGACTTTGTTAAATTGGAGATTACCCCGTTCATCGAAGACTGGTGCCAAAAAAATTATTTCCCGACGGAAATTGTAAAAAAATTTGGTGAAATAGGTGCCTTTGGCCCTACTATTCCAACGGAATATGGTGGAGGAGGCATGGATTACATCAGTTATGGGTTGATCATGCAGGAAATAGAAAGGGGCGATTCGGGAATGCGTTCTACCGCCTCAGTTCAGGGTTCTCTGGTTATGTACCCCATTTACATGTTCGGTTCCGAAGAGCAAAAGAAGAAATATTTACCCCGCCTGGCATCCGGCGAACTTCTCGGTTGCTTTGGTTTGACCGAACCTGATCACGGTTCTAATCCTTCAGGGATGACCACTACCTTCAAAGACATGGGGGACCACTATTTGCTCAACGGTGCCAAAATGTGGATCTCCAATGCCCCAAAAGCAGATATAGCCATCGTATGGGCAAAAAATGAGACAGGAAGGGTTTATGGATTTATCGTAGAAACCGACACTGAGGGTTTCAGCACACCCGAGACACATAATAAATGGTCGTTACGGGCCAGTGCAACAGGCGAACTTGTTTTTGATAACGTAAAGGTACCTAAAGAAAACCAGTTGCCTGAAAAAAGCGGACTGGGGGCACCGTTGATGTGCCTTGACTCAGCGCGTTATGGCATTGCCTGGGGCACAATTGGCGCCGCCATGGACTGTTATGATTCGGCACGCCGATATGCATTGGAACGCATCCAATTTGATAAACCCATCGCTTCTTTTCAACTCATTCAGAAAAAACTGGCAGAAATGCTCACTGAAATAACGAAAGCCCAACTACTCAACTGGAAGCTGGGAAAAATGATGAACGAAGGCACTGTAACCAGTGCCCAAATCAGTATGGCAAAAAGAAATTCAGTGGAGACGGCATTAAATATCGCCCGGGAAGCCCGCCAGATACATGGCGCAATGGGCATTACCGGTGAATATCCGATGATGCGGCATATGATGAACCTCGAATCAGTCATCACCTATGAAGGAACTCACGATATCCACCTGCTCATCCTCGGTAAGGAAATCACCGGGATACAGGCCTTTTATTGAGTCACTTTACGCATTAATTTACAACAAAGGAAATTATAGCTATCACAAATAAAATTGTAAGCTCGTTTTACGGGTAATAAAACATTTGTTTATTTTGAAACATGAAAAAATCAGAGATTAAAATCACCATCGAACTGGACGATAAAAATATTCCGGAAAAAATTAATTGGGAAGCTACCGACCGTCCTGGCAATGTCCCTTCAAGCACCAAAGCCTTCAGCCTTACCCTCTGGGACGATCAAAATAAAAGCACGCCACGCATTGATCTTTGGACTAAAGATATGCCCGTAAATGAAATGAAAAAGTATTATATCGATTGTCTGGGAGGCCTCGCTCAAACCCTTCTCAGCGCAACAGGCGATGAATTTATGTCAAGTGAAACCCACAATCTCTGTGAAAAACTGATTGAATATTTAAAAAATCCTGATAACCAATAAGGCGGTAGCTGTATCAGATCAGGACGGGCTTGTGCTTCCTGATAAGCTCCCTCCACTCCGGAGGGCCGCTAAAGTATTGCTCAAAAAAGTCGTCCATCTCACCACGTGTTTGATCGGAGATCAGCTCTGCCATTTCACTAACGGCCTTTTCTCCGATCATAAAAGGCAATACGTTAACATCCATTTTCGAACCCCTGCACGCAGCTTGTAATACGTATTCGGTCATCTCAGTAACAGGTGTTCCGTAGATGATGCATTTGCCTACGTGATTTTTGAGTTCAAAATCAGGTTTGCTTCTCAACATGACTTTGGAGCCTATATCAATGCGTGAATTAAAATAAGTCTCAAGGTTTTTCTGACTTTCCGCTGACATAGCCTTCTTTTGTTTGATTGCACAGGGCATGCAAATGGCAAATTCGTATATAATGTCATGTGATTTAAGTTCAGGGTAGTATTTTACGGATTTTTCTATAATGTACGGTGTATTCCCTACCAACAATTCCCGGCTGCACATAATGCACTGATCAAACATACTCCCTGTACCGTATGAATAAAACTCCCGGGGTATCTCAACCCTGTAGTCCTCATCTTTATTTTTCTCCATCTGGTCTTTTTATCGCTGGCAAATTGGTTTATATGTGCAATAACTGCATTCTTTCACTTGTTCTGTTTGTGTAAAAGACGCAGTATTTAATATTTCTTCCAAAAGATAGGTCAGTTTTTCCAAAAACACATCGATAAAAGGTGTAAAATCTTCAACAGCAGCATACCCTTTGTCACTTTTCATCTCGATATTCGGAATAAACCCCTCGTTAAACAGGTCGTTTTTATTGAAAATCCCCGGTTGGATTTTCCGGCCTGCGGAGGGATATAACATATGGTACAGGCATGCATAGGTCATCACTTGAAATGCCGCTTTGTTTCGGTTATTATTTTCAGCATTAAAGAGCCCCTCCAGTGAAGGAACCCTGCGTTCGTCCCTGCCGGTTTTATAGTCAAGGATACGAACCACGCCATCCTTTTCATCTACCCTGTCAATGACACCACCCAGGTTTACTTTTACCTGTTTTCCATTCACCATCACCGGCAGCCTGTAAAGTGTCTCTTCTTTTCGGTCCTTTGCACCCAACTCCACACCCTGAATTTTAAAAGGAGCATACTCCTGATCATATGCTAATATCTTAAGCATCATTTTTTTGATCATCTCACGTATAAGTATGTTTTTTCCCTCATATACAAACTTTCCCTGTTTTCCGGGATCAACACTTTCAACAAATGCCTGATCGATATATCTGTCGAATTGATCTTTAATTTGATTGATAACCTCTGCATTAATCTCTTTAAAATCAGTATATATCAATTCAAAAGCCCGATGCAATATATTGCCAAACAAAAGAGCATCTACTTCTTCTTTAAAATCATCGGGCTCGTAGTACTTTACGATATAATTAAAATAAAAACGCAACTTACAACGCAAGTACTTATCCAGTGCTGTGGGGGTAAGCACTTTCCCTCCTTCTTTCGTATACTGCGTGAGTATCTCATCGATAAACTTATCACGTTTTATTTCAATGTGGCAGGGTTGCCCTACACTTACATTTTCATTGAGTTGCCGGAATGTTACCGGATACGGGTAACTGTACTTCAGCTGCTGTATATAGCGGCTGGGTTCCCCCCCCATCACTTCGCCCGCTGATTTATAAAAAATATGCACTTCCTTTGCGTGCTGCAACAACCTGTAAAAGACATAAGCCTGTGTGGCCTGATTGTTTTCAAAGGTTGGCATATTAAAGGCCTTTCGTAAACTATATGGGATAAAAGATTGAGAAATCCCACTTTTAGGCAGATAATCCTCATTTACACCCAGCATAATGACATGCTCAAAGTCCAGGTTTCTCGTCTCAAAGGTTCCCATAATCTGAAGCCCCTGTACAGGTTCCCCTGAAAAAGGAACATGGGTTGAAGAAGAGACCTGCCTGAACAATCTGTGAAATGCTTCAACAGACAAATGCAGGTTATATTTATCCAGCACATCTGTCAATTGAACAAGCTGATCGATATACGTATTCAGAAATATTTTCTCCATACCCTCCGGCAGAACACCTGCCAGCTCCTCGCATATTTGCAGCAGATACAATGACGGGGTTTCTCCCGGGTTATTAAAAATTTTCTGTAAAAATAAAGGCAGGTCATCATATTCATGGGGAAACATATAGAGGATATTTTCCCCGACCATCCGCTGGTAAAACTGCTCCATTTCCGCACTGTTCACGGCCCTGAAAAAAGGGTGTCTGACCACCGGCACCACATATTTAAAATAAAAGCCCAAATGCCCGTTCTTTACCCTGGCCCTTCTCTGCATTAAGATCACATTGTCCAGTAAACTGAATACGGTGGTATAGTTCAATGCCATACCCATGGTAATATTAATATTGCGGATGGCTGCCGGCAAACTATTTAACAAGGGCAACAGTAACTTTTCATCGGGCAAAATAATTGCTGTGGACTCTTCTTTCCATCCGGGTTTTTGCATCAACTGGTTGATGATATGTCCTGCGGCCCGGGCCTGCCCTACCCATGTAGTTGCACCGGTTACGGTTATTTTTTTATGGGCATCAATGCTACTTTCGCTGGTAATAAAAGTAGATGAAAACACTGCTTTTTCGCGGTACTTTCTCAGGAAAGCACCTGCTTCATGCTCCCCTGCCATATAATAAGGGTCATAATCCCAATAAATTGAAGATGCTGTATTTTGGAGATAATAGGTGATGATTTTTTCTTCACACGCATTTAAGGCATTGAAGCCGGCAAAGATCACAGTTTCGTCCGGCTCAACGATTTCTTTTAATGAAGTTGCGAAACGTTGATAAATCATACCAAGGTATCCCGCCTCATCTTCTGCTAAAGACTTTTGAAACCGGGCATACACCTGTCCTAGCCTCTGCCAATAGTCATTCCAGCCCTCTTGCTTTTCCAGGTTCACATTGCTCCAGAATTTCCTTATCACCTCCTTTTGGTCTTCATCGAGGTAATCCAAAGACTCCAGTTCTTTCAGTTTGCCAAGGTCGATAAACAAGGCCTGTGCATCTACAAGGTATTTATCCATCTCATCGAAATCATTGATCAGCATCTCTCCCCAGAAAAAATACTGATCAAAACGCTCTTCCAACTGAAATACCTCTTTATAAATACTGTACAACCTGAACACCAGTGTATATCGCTCCATCAGGGCCAACGGTGACCTGTTGATGATAAAATCCTCCATACTGGATACTTTTGGCGCCCAACAGGGGCCCTTTACCTTTCGTGCCAGAATTTTCAAAAAATATGTTCCGGCACGCCGGTTAGGAAACAGTATAGTGAGATGTTCAATTGTTCCACTGTTTCCTTCCAGTATCCGGTCGGCCAGCTCCTCAAGAAATGATGTGGCTGTTTTTGGTGTGGGTTTAGCAATATGGACTTTTGAAGAGGGCATAAACAGTGTTCAGGTAATACACCAAAACTACATAATTGACTTCAACCAACAAAAGCTTCATATACTCAAATTTTTTTACCTTTGGCGCATGGATATAATAGATGCGCTGATTCTAATTGCAGCTGGTTTTTTTACCGGGTTCATCAATACCGTGGCCGGAGGTGGTTCACTGATCAGCCTGCCGGTTTTAATTTTTATGGGCCTGCCTGTCCCGGTGGCCAATGCGACCAACAGGGTGGCCCTTTTTTCGCAAAACATTTTTGGCATTGCCGGTTTTAAATCAAAAGGTATATCGGCCTTTCCATACAGCCTGTACCTGGGATTATCTGCGCTGGTTGGTGCGGCCATTGGTGCAGAACTCTCCGTAGAACTCCCCGAAGAACTTTTTAAACGCATCATTGCGATAATCATGGTACTGGTGGTTCTTTCCACTGTTTTCAATCCGGTAAAAACAGGCGCACTCGTTGAACGCCTGGGGAAAAAACATACGATCTACGGGCTGATAACCTTCTTTTTTATTGGGATATATGGCGGATTTATTCAGGTGGGTGTCGGATTTGTCATTATGGCGGCACTGACACATATCAACCATTTTTCATTGGTAAAAACAAATAGTGCCAAAGTGTTTATCGTTCTTGTTTACACTGTTTCCGCATTGGTTGTGTTTATTATCGAAGACATGATCAATTGGTATTACGGCCTTGTTTTGGCCATAGGCAATTCAGCCGGCGCGTGGATTGCCAGCAGGTATTCCGTAAAAAAAGGGGATAAATGGATTAAACGCTTCCTGTTGGTCATGGCATGTATTCTCGCAATCAAACTCTGGTTTTTCGACACTGTGTAATGTTCAAGCCTCAAACATGCTACCTTCTGTTATGTCTTTTCCGGCTCCTTCCCGGTGCTGAGGCGCAGCATCTGCAATTCGACCATGGAGCCATCATCAGGGGGGATACTTCAGAAAAAAAAATTAATTTAGTATTTACCGGACACGAATTTGCCGATGGGTCATCCCACATCATTACAACACTAAAAAAAAACAATGTACCGGCCAGCTTTTTCTTTACCGGTGATTTTTATCGCAACAGCCAATTTAAGGGCTTGATAAAACAATTAATCCGGCATGGACATTACCTGGGCGCCCATGCTGACAAACACCTGCTTTATTGCAGCTGGGAAAAAAGGGACTCCCTGCTGGTCACCCGACAGGAATTCCTCACTGACCTTGACAATAACTACCGGGAAATGGCCCGGTTTGGAATTGAAAAATCGAAAGCCAAATGGTTTATGCCGCCTTACGAATGGTATAATGATGCTATTAGTCAATGGACATTGGACTATGGCGCCACGCTGATCAACTTTAGTCCGGGTACTTCTTCAAATGCCGACTATACCTACCCGCAAATGGGGGAACGTTATCTGGACAGTCAGACTATTTTTCAAAGGATCATGAATTATGAACAGGCCCACACGCTAAATGGTTTTATCCTGCTTATTCACATAGGCACTGATCCCCGACGAAAAGACAAGTTTTACTATCGGCTGGATGAGCTTATTAACACCCTGACAGCAAAAGGATATACATTTGTTTCCCTGGAAAATTTGCTTGCGAACTAAACGCAAATATCGCCCTTCCATCACACGGTTTTCCGCAGCTGGTCTGACAGTCTTAACGACAAGGCAATAAGTGTAAGTGTGGGATTAGCCGCACCCGCTGTAGGAAAACATGAAGATCCCGCGATGTGCAAATTTTCTATCCCATGTACCCTGCAATGACGGTCAACCACTCCTTTTTTAGGATCATCGTTCATTTTTGTCAACCCCATATGGTGCCAGCCCCCCCCCAGGATATCCGGAAAATCGTCTCCACTTTCCATCACCCAGTCCATCAGCTTTACCCTGCCCAGTTGCATTTTTCCCAACTCCTGTCCCAGGATTTCATAAATGGACCGGATGCTATGCATTTCCTGATTAGTCAGCTTCCAATGGAGGTCTGCCCTTAGCACACCCATTGCGTCTCTTTCTTTGCTCAGGGTTATTCTCGATTCAGGATTAGGCGCTTGTTCAAGTCTTGTGAAAAGCCTGAAGGCCTTAAATTTTTTCCGCTTCTTATTTGCACTTTCTTTGTCAATCACCTTGCCTGCTGTTCCATCCTGAGCCGCACCCCATGTCTTCAATACTTCCCTTGGATCTTCCGGGAAGCTGTCGATAAAGGCCGGCTCTTCTTCACCCGTTTTTGGCGACAGCGAAACCGTACCATTTAAAATCCCATGACGTGCTTGTATTTCTTCACTCATCGCGAGCTCACCCCTGGCCTCTGATTTCATAAATTCGATCATATACATATCCAGCGGCTGTTCAGAAGTCAACACCATCTCGGCTGTTGACAACTCCAGATGCTCCATAAAATAGCGCCCAACCAGATCAAAGTCATTGCCCAACCCATTTGGCCTTTGATGATTTGATGCCAGAAGCATTCGTGCATTTTGAATAGCC
>JAOUKJ010000101.1 GCA_029882675.1 Cyclobacteriaceae bacterium | reverse complement strand
GCTTTTTTTTATTATACGATGAATCAGAGGCGTTCTCCCGCGTTTCTGATTGGTAATAATTTAAAATAATTGCCTTAAACACACCCATTGTTTAGGTATTCGCAATGAAATTTAAAAATATTGATTTGTGTCTAAAAATATGCAGAAAATTTGCCATTGGTATACTTGCCCGACTTTAATTTTTTACCTTTGTCAGGTTATTTAATGAAATGACAATAATTTTGTAGGGTGTTGGAATAGGCAGACAAGCCCTCCGGTCTCGGGGGTGGAGGTTCGGGATAAATCCTGCTTGCAGGGCTAACTACTCCGTGGAGGTTCGAACCCTCCCTCTACAGCAAGGAAAATATTGAAACAAGGTGTTTCAAAGAATTTTCAAATGACATGAACAGATACTGCAAAGTATCTTTATTAGTTAAAGTTTTGTAATGTTAGTACATTTTATCAACGTATCCTTAGTAGTTGTTTCTGTGGTGGTTTTGCACTGACACTGGGAGGATATGTAATGCTTAAAATAAAAAGCCCTCCCATTTCGGAGGGCTTTTTATTTTTACGGAGTTTTAATTCACGCAAAACCGGAAGGCGTAAATATTTTGACTTTAAAGACACTATAGAAATAGAACAGATGTTATTATATAAACTGGAAGACGTAAATAAAACATTTTTAGGGCTTATATCTTGAAAACTACGAAATACCTTTGTGCGATTAATTATGGAAAAACTAAAGAAACATAGCTGGAGGGTAACCCTCGATGATACACAACCTGCTGCGCAGGCGATGTTGTATGCCATAGGCATGACCGATGAAGACATGCAAAAGCCCCTGGTGGGGGTGGCCAGTACGGGTTACGAGGGCAACCCCTGCAATATGCACCTTAATGACCTCTCTTTGGAAGTAAAGAAAGGAATTAATGATGCAGGTGCCTACGGGCTTATTTTTAATACGATAGGAGTGAGTGACGGCATATCAATGGGAACACCAGGTATGCGACATTCACTTCCTTCCCGGGAAATTATTGCTGATTCAATAGAAACAGTGGTTGGTGGGATGTCCTATGATGCCGTAGTGCCCGTGGTAGGTTGTGATAAAAATATGCCGGGAGCACTTATGGCGATGATCAGACTGAACCGCCCGGCTATTCATGTTTATGGAGGCACAATAGCCTCAGGGTGCTACAAAGAAGAAAAACTAAATATTGTTTCTGCTTTTGAGGCCTGGGGGCAAAAAGTGGCGGGAGTGATTACAGAAGAGGACTTTCGACAGGTGGTTAAAAATGCCTGTCCCGGTGCAGGAGCTTGTGGAGGAATGTATACAGCCAATACCATGGCTGCAGGGATTGAAGCACTGGGTATGGCCCTGCCTTATAACTCCTCTAATCCCGCTGTGGGTGAGGCTAAAATTAAGGAATGTTATGCGACAGGAAAGGCCTTATGGAACCTGCTACTCAATGACCTGAAACCATCTGATATCCTGACCAAAAAGTCATTTGAAAATGCCATGACGACGATTATTGCCATGGGTGGATCTACCAATGCCGTATTGCATTTTCTGGCCATTGCATATGAAGCAAATATTGACTTTGATCTGGAAGATATACAGCGGATAAGCGATAAAACACCTCTACTGGCGGATTTTAAGCCCAGTGGTAAATACCTCATGGAGGATCTGCACGTCAATGGTGGTACGCCAGCGGTAATGAAATATTTGTTTGAGCAGGGGTACCTGCATGGGGAATGCCTTACCGTAACAGGCAAGACCCTTGAGGAGAACCTGAAAGATGCTTATTCCTTACCTGACGATCAAAAGATCATAAGCCCGGTTGATAAGCCTTTAAAACAAACCGGTCATCTTCAGATTCTCTATGGCAACCTGGCTGAAAAAGGATCAGTGGCCAAGATCACGGGAAAGGAAGGACTGGTCTTTACAGGTACTGCCCGGGTTTTTGATGGAGAATATGCCGCCAATGACAGTATTAAGGAAGGAAAGGTAAAGGCGGGGGATATCGTGGTGATCCGTTATGAAGGGCCAAAAGGAGGTCCTGGTATGCCTGAAATGCTTAAACCTACGGCAGCTATTATGGGTGCAGGCCTGGGTAATAGTGTGGCCCTTATCACTGATGGAAGATTTTCGGGAGGTACCCATGGCTTTGTCGTGGGGCATATTACCCCGGAGGCTCAGGAAGGTGGCCTGATTGGGCTACTGAAAGATGGGGATACCATTACCATAGACGCCGACAATAATAAAATAGAAGCACACCTCAGCGATGAGGAAATAGCAGAACGCAGGAAAACCTGGCAGGCGCCAGCCTTGAAGGTATCCCGTGGAGCATTATATAAATATGCAAAAGTAGTTTCTTCAGCCTCTGAAGGTTGTGTGACTGATAAATATTAATGATTATGGAAATTGTTGCAGAAAAAAAACCGAAAAACGATGAGCGCAAGGCCGTAAGAGTTTCAGGAGCTGAAGCCCTGATTCTTTCACTTGAGCACGAGGGGGTGACCACTATTTTTGGTTATCCCGGTGGGGCAATCATGCCTGTGTATGATGCACTTTTCGACCACCAGGAAAATATTCACCATATCCTGATGCGCCATGAGCAGGGCGCTGTGCATGCCGCACAAGGATTTGCCCGGGCCTCCGGGCGAGTGGGTGTGGTGTTTGCAACATCCGGTCCCGGGGCGACAAACCTGATTACCGGTATTGCCGATGCCATGATAGATTCTACTCCTGTGGTGTGTATTACAGGTAATGTCTTTTCACCTTTATTGGGTACTGATGCCTTTCAGGAAACTGATGTGGTGGGTATTTCAATGCCTGTAACCAAATGGAATCACCAGGTCACTTCTGCAGAGGAAATACCCGATGCTATTGCCAAGGCTTTTTATATTGCGAAAAGTGGTCGGCCCGGGCCTGTTTTGGTAGATATAACCAAAGATGCCCAGGTCAATGAGTTTGACTTTTCTTACAAGACTTGTGAAGGGATCAGGAGCTATCATCCGGTACCTGCACTTGATAATGACAAATTAAAGGAAGCAGCTGATCTCATCAATAAAGCAAAAAGACCTTTTGTGTTGTTTGGTCAGGGTATCATCCTTTCTCATGCCGAAAATGAACTCAAAGCTTTTATAGAAAAAACAGGAATTCCAGCAGCCTGGACATTGTTGGGCCTTTCCGCACTGCCTACTAACCACCCCCTCAACGTGGGTATGCTCGGTATGCATGGCAACTATGGCCCTAATTTCCTGTCGAATGAAAGTGATGTAGTGATTGCTGTGGGTATGCGTTTCGATGATCGGGTGACCGGTAAAGTATCCGAATACCTGAACAATTCAAAGGTAATTCACATGGATATAGATCCCTCCGAGATCAATAAAATCATCCATGCCGATGTGCCGGTACTAGGCGATGCGAAAGAATCGCTCAGTGCCCTGACAGCACTTGTGAATGAAAATTCACATGAAGAATGGATCCAACGTTTTAGGGATTGTGATAAAAAAGAGCACGAGAAGGTAATTAAAAATGAACTTTTCCCGACTGCTGGCGTGCTTACTATGGGAGAAGTAATCCGGATAATGTCTGAAAACGCAAAGAGTGATGCCATCATTGTTACTGATGTAGGCCAGCACCAAATGGTGACTTCCAGGTATAGTAAGTTTGTGAAGTCAAAAAGCAGCATTACGTCGGGAGGACTGGGTACCATGGGCTTTTGCCTTCCCGCAGCCATAGGCGCTCGCTTTGGGGCGCCTGAGCGGCAAGTCATCGGTGTGATTGGCGATGGGGGTTTCCAGATGACTATTCAGGAGTTGGGGACTATTTTCCAGACAGATATAGAACTTAAAATACTTATCCTCAACAACCATTACCTGGGCATGGTAAGGCAGTGGCAGCAGCTGTTTTTCGATAAGCGCTACTCAGCCACAGAAATGGTAAATCCCGATTTTCAGACGATTGCTCGTGGTTATGGGATCGAGTCTAAAAAAATTGAGAAAAGGGAAGATCTTGAAAGTGGCATCAAGGAGTTTCTCAATTTTAAGGGCTCATACCTGCTCGAGGTAGTGGTTGGGAAAGAGAATAATGTTTTCCCAATGGTGCCTGCAGGCTGCTCTGTAGCTGAAATAAGATTAGAATAACCTGTTGTGTTATATAAAATATAAATGTGATGAATGAAGAATATACAATATCGGTATTTAGCGAAAACCACGTTGGGGTTTTACACCGAATCACTACTATTTTTACCCGTAGAGGTATCAATATAGAAAGTATCACTGTTTCAGAATCAGAAATCCATGGTATTCACCGTTTTAATATAGTGGTGAGTAGTACCGAGGTACTGATGGAAAAAGTGGTGAAGCAAATCGAAAAACAAATAGAAGTGCTCAGGGCCTTCTTTTATCCTTTGGATAAAATTATTTACCAGGAAATCGCACTGTATAAGCTGCCTGTTGAGGCCGTACAAAATGGTACGAGCATAGAACATATTATCCGGAATAATCATGCGCGGATACTCACCGTCGAGAAGGATTTTCTTGTCGTTGAAAAAACGGGCCATAAACAAGAAACCCAGGCCCTGTTTGATGAACTGAAACCTTATGGGGTTCTGGAATTTGTCCGGTCTGGCCGGGTGGCCCTTTCTAAATCACCTCAACGGTTTAAAGACTATCTCGATGCACCTGAACTTGGAAAAAGAAACACGGATGAAGAAGTCAGGGAACTGGCAGAAAATAATTAATCTTTAATTGTTATATTTGCAACTTTTAAAACGACAAACAAAAAATTATGGCAAAGATCAACTTTGGCGGAGTAGAAGAGAGCGTGGTTACCCGCGAAGAATTTCCGCTGGAAAAAGCACGTGAAGTCCTGAAAGACGAAACTGTAGCTATTATTGGATATGGTGTACAGGGTCCCGGGCAGTCTCTCAATCTGAGAGACAATGGTATTAACGTAATCGTGGGCCAAAGAAAAAACTCAAAAAGCTGGGACAAAGCGGTAGCCGATGGTTGGGTGCCAGGAGAAACTCTTTTTGAAATAGAAGAAGCCTGTGAAAAAGGTACGATCCTTCAATACCTCCTTTCTGATGCCGGTCAGATCACCATGTGGCCGACCATTAAAAAATACCTTACTGCCGGGAAAGCATTGTATTTCTCACATGGCTTTGGTATAACCTACAAAGAACGTACGGGCATTATTCCACCCAAAGATGTGGACGTAATCCTCGTGGCACCTAAAGGTTCTGGCACCAGCCTGCGAAGAATGTTCCTCGAAGGACGTGGCCTTAACTCAAGCTATGCTATCCATCAGGATGCCAGCGGAAGGGCATATGAGCGTGTTGTGGCTCTGGGTATTGGCGTAGGCTCAGGATACTTGTTTGAAACCAACTTTAAAAGTGAAGTTTATTCTGACCTCACGGGCGAACGTGGTACTCTCATGGGTGCTATTCAGGGTATCTTTGCTGCTCAATATGATGTGTTGCGTTCAAACGGACATTCTCCCTCTGAAGCCTTCAATGAAACAGTGGAAGAGCTTACACAGAGTTTGATGCCTTTGGTTGCAGAAAATGGAATGGACTGGATGTATGCCAACTGTTCTACCACAGCACAGCGTGGTGCACTTGACTGGTGGAAAAAATTCAGGGATGCTTCAAAACCCGTTTTTGAAGAACTCTATAAAGAGGTTGCTGCTGGTAACGAAGCCCAAAAATCTATCGATGCCAATAGCCAGGATGATTACAGAGTGAAACTGGAAGAAGAACTGAAAGAACTTCGTGAAAGTGAAATGTGGAGGGCCGGTACCGAGGTAAGAAAACTCAGGCCAGAAAATTAATTAGCGTTAATTAATAAAACAAAAAAGGCCCTTTCTATTCAGAAAGGGCCTTTTTTGTTTTTCAGCAATAAGGTCGTTATATTTCTCAAAATGAAGAAATGAAAATAATACTTTTTTGTTGTCTGGCTCTAATCTCTCTTGGCCCTGATTCGCTCGGGCAATCCCACAAAAAGGAAATTATTAAATTCCAGCGGGAACTGAATAAAGAGTTTAATGACCCAAAGGAATCACCCCTTCCTGAAGAAGACCTGAAAAAGTTTAGCGGCCATCCATTTTATCCCATTGATGAAAAGTTTCGGATAGAAGCAAAGTTTACCAGGATTGAAAATCCGGTTTCTTTTCAAATGCAAACAACCACAGATAGACTGCCTGTGTATGATATATATGGTCAAGCCACCTTCCAACTTGAAGGCAAAACATATATACTCAATATATACCAGAGCCATCGTTTACGGGAAAAAAAAGAATATAAAGATTATCTCTTCCTCCCCTTTACAGACCTGACTAATGGTGAAGAAACCTATGGTGGTGGGCGATATATTGATCTGGCCATTCCCCCGGACAACATCATTGTGGTAGATTTTAATAAGGCCTACAATCCGTATTGCGCTTACAACTACAAATACTCCTGCCCCATACCTCCGAAAGAGAATAATATAGATACGGCCATTACTGCGGGTGTTAAGAACCTGAAATTATAGTTTTATGAATTCTTGATTCATCATCGTTCGATTGTGGGAGGGAAGAAACAGACCGATCGGCCAGGCAATGTACTGATTTCCTTTCCTTTAGGTCAGTGACTATGGTTTTACAAAAGGGGCAAGGCCTTAATGTTCCATCATAATCGAGCAAAAGATAGCGGTTTCCACCACCGCACCCCACATATTTGCGGGCCACGGCCGGCACGGTAAAAATGGGCCAGTCTTCGTATTTCTTATTAAAATTGATGCGGTAAAAAAGCGCTTTCAGCTCTTCAAATTCCGATCCACTGAGTTCTACATCTTTTCCGGCATAATTGCCTGTGGCCCGGGGTTCCAGTGCGTTGACCATGGGTACTTTCCACTCCCGCATGAGGTTGAGAAACTTCGCAGGGCCACCCGCTGCAATATAAGCTTTTGTTGGGCACAGGTTCACACAAGTGATTAACCCGGCCTTGTGACAGTTTTCCAACGCCTGAACCACCCAGTTGTATGATTCTGCATGGCCCCTGAATAAGTTATGCTTTTCAGGTTCATGGTGATCCAGGCTGATGGCTACTCCCTCAATGCCTGCAGCTTTCATCTTTTCGGCCTTTTCTTCAGTGAGCCCAAATCCTGAACTATAAACCCACTGACTGGTCATTTTTCTGAAACGTTGGGCCAGGTAAATCAGGTCGTCAAAACGGTGAAGTGGCTCACCCCCTGAATAGACTATGGCACTGATGCCCCTTTCTACCAGGCCACCTATCTGTGTTTCCAGTTCGTCACGTGTGAGCCTGTCTTTGTTGTTCAGTGTCTCTCCCTCGCTGCAATGTTCACACTGCAAAGGGCATTTTTTAGTGATCGTCACCAGCAGGAGACGCTGTATATAGAGGTTCCTGCCCGAGGGAATGACCTCTTCCAGGTGATGGTAAAAATACCGGTTAAAAGCCAGGGAAGGCCACAGGGGATGAAACATGTCCCAGCCATATTTCCCTTCGAAACAGAATGCTTTGCGCATTTTACTTTCCCCCAGTACTTTTTTGCCGTGTTCCTGTAGTTTCTTTAAAGCAGCCAGTGATCTGAGAGGATTTCTATAGAGCCTGATCCCCACCCAGAACATATTGAGGAAAGCCAAAAACCGGACTGTTTGAAACTCCAGGCCCCTAACCGGTCTATATTTATTTTGTTGCTTCAACATTTTCTATGGCCATTGTCCGTAAATACGCATCCAGGTGTTGTGATAATTGATGAGCAGCCTGTGTACCCATTCGGGCCAGTTGTCGCAGTGATTTCTTGTCGGGGGGGTGTTGATAGTCCTTTATGTGATGGTAAAAACCTGTACTACGGACAATGTATACCTCGTTGTTGCTGGCTTCGTTTTTGAAGGTGATGTTGATAAAAGAACCGGCCTGTTGCAGGGTGTCATATTTCCCATCCCGTGATTTAATCATCGGAGAGACATCTTTCCCTTCTTCATTTGTGGCAGAGTGTACTTCCACCGGCGTGAATTCTTTAATCTCCCTCCAATGATTGGAAATGCCTACCTGGTCGAGTTCCCAAAATTTAAAAGCACTTTCCAGTCTTATTTCAACTTTATCTCCACTCACTTCAGACAAGTCAAGGGGTAATCCCATTGTTTTTAACTGGGTAGTTCCTGCATTTTCAAAGATACCTGCCTTTTTCCAGCCCTGGTCTGTCTTTAGCCAAACCCGCATAGACATGCCCAGATCAGCTGTCTTTTCACGGTATTTATCGGGATCCACCTTGTCCATACGCCTTACCCAATGATCGTATTTATCACCTAATAGCCTGAAAAAATATTCGGACGTCTGTTCCAGCCAATTTGCTTGTTTGCCGCTAACGATTAACATTGGATTGTCATCCAGGTTTTTTTTGTCGAAAGTAAACCGCGCGCTGCCAGGTTGTTCATCGAAAGTCATTTCATCGAAGGTAAAGCTGGCAGAATCATAATGGACAATCAGGGGGCTGATGTCTTTCCCGTTTGCTGAGTATGCATCGACGGGCTTAATCAGTTCATTGTATTCAATAAGAGGGCCTTTTGCATGGTACGCCAGGGAAGTACCTGGCGTATGATACGCTTTCAGTATTTCCAGCTTATCAATATATTCCCGTTCCGGGAGTTCATTAAGAATGGAAAGATTTACCTGGCCGTTCCCTGGGGCTATATTATCCAGGATAAGCATATCCTCTCGTTCCAAGGATTTTGAGATGGCACCGGTGAGTAATGTGCCATGCAATATTTTATTGCCGTGGTGATCCAGGGTATATACTCTTGGACAGTTACAAATGATGTAAATTATGGCAACCCCAACGATTACAGTACCTCCAAAGGCCAATGCGCCGTTAATGACGAAGTTCAGCCCAAAAGCGTTCTGATAGTGTTTTAAATGAGAAACATTTTCTGTCCTGAGGCTTTCCGTATCAGCTGATAATTCTTCTTCTGTAATAAAATAAAGTGTATTTCTTTGCGGGGGTTCTATATATTTTTTCAGTGTTAAACCAGTGGAATTAAACAGAAGGGCATGGGTATTTTTGTCGATGGGCGACAATTCAACGATCATGCTGTCTTGCCGAATGGCCAAACGTCTTGTCGAATAAGCGTTTTTCCCATCGTAAAAAACCCAGATTATGCGCTTTTGGGTTTCCGTTTGCATATAGTCTGCCCAGTCCATCTTTATATTACGCGCATGTACCGGCGTTTTTGTTTTCTTTTTATAGAGCATAACACACCCCTGCAACAGGAAAATGGTCATGCAGACCAACGTAAATTTAAAAAACCGGGAGAGATAGGTCATTTCGTTTCGGTTAGTTGATATCCATACCACTTCATATGCATTCTATGAGCAATATAAGTTAATAAAATGACAAATTTATTATGCAGATTATGTGCTATTGCCGCTGAGGGCACAGGTAAAAAGTAAAAAAGGGCAAGACAATTATATTTTGACCTACCCTTTTTTTGTTTTGTTTCATTATATACTACTCTCTAAAGCAGCTTCTGTTTTCCCTACATGTGCTGGGGTAGGCCAGTCGGTTGTCCGGGCCTGCAGGGCCACCGGTTTTGACGCACCAGCAGATAGTGTTGGGGTCTTCGGCAAACATCCAGGGATTGTCCCCCCCTTCAATAGAACCAAAAGTGTTCTTTGCTTTCAGAAATTTACAGATCTTATAATTTACAGGTGTTACATTTTCCATGATCAGACAATTTGAAGTACTGCACGTTTAACAATCGCTTTAAACAAATCTACCTTATAGCCGTTTTTTTCCAGCGGTGTAGCCTGGGCCATAGCGGCTTCGGCGGCAGCTTTGGCATTCGCCTCATTAAGCTCCATGCCTTCAAGTGCGGCGGCGGCCTCAGTAGACTTCAAGGGCACGGGAGCTGCTGCACCCAGTACGACTACCGGGTTTTTACATTTGCTTCCGGATATTTCTGCTACCAGCGCCACATCGGCAATGGGCCAATCATGTGAAGACTTGGTAGAGCCTTTAACATAAATGCTCTTTACCTTGCTTTTCACTGGAGGAACAATCACTGCTGTGATTAGTTCTGATTCTTTTAGAATGGTCTCGTTGCGAATATTTTGCAAGGGTTCGATAAAGAATTTATCCATCTCCACCTCTTTCTTCTCTCCATTTTTATCGACGATCTCCACCCGGGCACCGAAGGCC
>JAOUKJ010000642.1 GCA_029882675.1 Cyclobacteriaceae bacterium | reverse complement strand
GCTACCGATTCGTATGGTAATATCTATGTAGTGGACGTTTTGTTTCATACCGTCCAGATTTTTGATCCGGCGGGTAATTTTTTGTATAACTTTGGCGAGCAGGGCAGGGGCGATGGTCAGTTTTGGATGCCATCGGGGATTTATATCGATGAAAAAGATTTTATTTATATTGCGGACAGTTATAATGCGAGAGTACAGATTTTTAAACTGGTCAATGGAGGATAGATGATGATAAAGAGATTGACGATATTGCTATTTCTTCTTTGCTTCTCTTTTGCGATAAACGCGCAACCAACTGTTCTGTATTCGGCCCATGATCTGTCTTTGAGTGGCCCGGGAAGCAATGAAAGTGGTGTGGGATCGGAGGTGTGCAAATACTGCCATACACCGCATGGTAGCAGCCCAAACGCCCCGCAATGGAAAAAAGAGGATATGGGCAGGACCTATATTCTTTATAATAGTTCCACAACCCAGGCTACCCCCGGCCAGCCGGACGGTTCTTCCATTTTATGTCTGGCCTGTCATGATGGTACCATTGCCCTGGGTCAAATACTCAGCGGGGGAAAGGCCAGAGGATTTGGCGGCCCTTCACTGATGCCTCCGCATGCCGACCTGACCACCGATCTGAGCGATGACCACCCCATTTCTTTTGAGTACACTTCTGCCCTGGCCATGCTGGACGGACAATTAAAAGATCCATCTGAAATTTCACAACACGTAACATTGGAAAACGGTAAAGTACAATGTACTACTTGTCACGACCCGCACGATAATACGTATACCAAATTCCTGGTGGCTTCCCGGCAAAATTCCGATTTATGTCTGAGTTGTCACGAACCCAGTGATTGGGCAGCTTCTGTCCACAATACTTCATCAGCCACATGGTCAGGTACAGGTGTGGATCCGTGGGGACATATAGAAGAACCTTTTCCCACTGTTGCCGAAAATGCCTGTGAAAATTGTCATGATCCGCACAATGCGGAAGGAAAAATCCGCCTGTTGAAAGGGGCGGCAGAGGAAGACAACTGCATCGATTGCCACAACGGAAATACGGCTTCTACCGACATTGCCTCACAACTCAACAAAATGTACAAACATGATGTAATGCTCTACAACCAGGTCCATGACCCCAACGAACCTGTGCTGCAAACCACCCGGCATGTGGAATGCCAGGATTGTCATAACCCGCATGCCGCTAATGCCACTGAAGCTTCGGCCCCACTGTCAAGTGGAGCACTTTATCAGGTGCCCGGTATAGACATAAACGGGAGCGCCATTACAACCATCACCAACGAGTATGAGTTGTGTTTACGTTGCCATGCCAATGATGGTGCTGCCGTGCCTGTAACCAAACGAACTTTTGCCCAATATACCATCCGTGAAGAATTTAATAATAGTAGGACGTCCTTTCACCCGGTAGCATATGTAGGTAAAAACACGACCGATGTTCCCAGCCTGATCGCCCCCTATAGTGTCTCCAGCCAGATATACTGTTCGGACTGCCATGGTAGTGACGGGGCAAATGCACCTGCCGGGCCCCATGGCTCCAGTTACCCACAAATATTATCGGCCTATTACAACCGGTCTGAGTTCCCCGGAGGAGGTGGTGCATATATTGATCCTGCTACTGAATATGCCCTCTGTGCCAAATGCCATGATGTGAGAAACCTTTCTTCTTCCCATTCGGCAAATGAGGGCCATATCCTGCAATATACATCGTGTAATACCTGTCATGATCCCCATGCTTCAGACCAACCGTATTTGCTCAATTATAATCCGAATGTGATATCACCCAATACGAATGGAAATACATATATTGATACAACCATAGACAATTGTAATCTGACTTGTCACCCTCCCGGGAGCAACAAGACAATAGTGCATAATGAGTCATACTGAGATTTAATTAGTTTCTCTCTATAAAGAAAGTAACTTTTAGGGCGTTTTGGCGGTGCATGAGGTGCCGCCAAAACGCCCTAAAAACAAATTTTTGGAGGCCGTAGGCCACCAAAAATTTACTTAAAGCCCCGATAGCCCCAATAAATCAGGGGGGTGGGCGATTTTAAAGACAGACTCTAATTAGAAAGTACAAAAGACCTAAAATATGTCAAGCCATAGACTAACATTTGTCATTTATAATTACTTTGTTTATTATAATATTTGTTAAATGTTTAACCACTAAAGGAAAGGTGTGTAAAGACTTTTTCGCCATAATAATTCAGTAAATAATAATATTAAACATGAAATATATTAAGTTTCTTTTTTCGGGTACGTTTATGGCCGCCTTGCTGGTCGTGTTTGGTGTGGCCATTGGATATGCCACTTTCATAGAAAATGATTATGATGCCTCCACTGCTAAATTGATGGTGTATAACGCCCGTTGGTTTGAAGTCCTGCTTTTTCTCATGGTGGTTAACCTGACCGGGATGGTATTCACACTTCAATTGTATAGGAAAGAAAAGCTCAATATTCTCATAATCCATGTTGCTCTTGTTGTTATTATCATAGGAGCAGGGGTAACCAGATACATGGGATTTGAAGGT
>JAOUKJ010000641.1 GCA_029882675.1 Cyclobacteriaceae bacterium | reverse complement strand
CCATTTTCTTTATTACCAACTGATTCAACGAGCTGAAGAATAGAACGAATATGACGGGTTGAAATTGTAGTGTCGCTTCTTACCCCCTCCATATCCATACCATTGCTCATCGTATTTGCAATACCAACGAACAGGCTCTTGTTTTCAAAACTCTTTACAGACAATAACGAGTCGGCCGCATCCAGAAATTCCCGATTGTCCCACCACATACTGGGATCTATGGCGATGTAATTATCAAAAAGATGAGTTTTTGGCACGCGAACCCACACCTTTCGGTTTTCCCCCAATATTTCTGAGTAAATTTTGTCAATTTCACCTATTACGATTTGATTACCTTTGACGTTCAAATCACTGTGTTTTTCATCCTTTACACATCCTGAAAAAAACAGAATCATTATCACGTGGAAATAAAGGATTTTCATTGTTCTGGATTTAATCATTTTTCAATACCACTGCCGGATTTATCCGTGATGATTTAAGCGCTTCATAGATCACCGTCAGCAATGTAATCAGCGCAATGCTCAGCACTGAAACAATAAATATCCCGGGTCCAAGGTCGATCCTGTAAACAAATTCGGACAACCACTCACGGGAAACCAACAAACCAACAGGTACTGCTGCCAGACATGCCACCAGTAAAAGAGGAACATAAATACGCAGCATTAATAGTAGAATTTGCCCATTAGTAGATCCCATCGCCTTTCTAATCCCAATTTCCTTCGTTTTTTGACGGGTCATAAAAGAGGCAAGGCCGTAAAGCCCCACGCATAGAATAATGATGGTCATGATGGCAAATTTTTCAATCATTGACGCCACCTGGCCCTCCGTTTTATACATTTTATTGAACTCATCGTCAATAAACCAGGTATCAATACCCATATCGGGATATACTTCTTTCCAAATGGTTTCAATGGAAGCCATGGCATCCTGCACCTGCCTGCCAACGGCCCGCACATAAATTATACGGTCGAAATTACTTTGTCTGGAGGATATCATCGCCGGATTAATGGTATGACGCATCGACTCATAGGAAAAATCCTCTACAACCCCGATAATCTTACCTGTCCGGGAATTTTCAAGAAGCGGACCCTCAACAAAATCCAGATTGACCGGGAAGATCACCGGCTGCCCAACAGCCTCTTCCACTGTCAGATCGAGTAATTTTAGCCCCGCTTCATTGATCAGAAACGAATTGGAGTCGCCCGGGTTTTCCTTGTCGAAAAACCTTCCGGTCAGTAACCGCATTTTAAAAAGTTTTGGGAAATCATAATCGCCGGTGAGTATATGCATCTGTACGACGTCCTCTTTCACTTCAGGGAATTGCAACTCTAATTCATTAAAGGGAAAATAGTCTTGTCGTGGCAGATGTAAGGACAGTGCTACCGATTCGATTGCCGGCTGTTGTAATAATTTGTTTTTAAACACTTCATACTTGCCAAGCGTTGCAAGTCCGTCCTTAAAACCGCTGTATCGCACAGAGACAATTCTGCTCCCCGATTCATTGAGCTGCGTGTCCCGGAGCAGAGACATCTGGTTGATCACCACCAACGTAATGATCAGAAAAATAATCGAAATAGAAAACTGTACGCCAATCAGAAATTTTCTAAATACATTTGACCCTTTACTGAACGCAAATTTCCCTTTTAAAACCTTCACAGGCTGCAGTCCCGAGATATAGACCGCCGGATAAAAGCCCGCCAAAAAGGTCATAATTGCAATGACAGAAGCCAATACCCACCACATACTTCCCGCAAAAACATCCGTCCAGATGAAAAATTTTCCCGCCATACTATTGAGCACCGGGAGCAACAGGATGACCAGTATTGTCCCCGTCAGCGCTGCAATAAACACGAACACAAAAGACTCTACCATAAACTGAAGAAATACAGCCCCTCTGGAACTGCCCAGCGTTTTTCTTAACCCAACTTCTCTGGCCCTCACAATTGAACGCGCAGTAGAGAGGTTCAGATAATTGATGCCGGCGATCAACAGAATAAAAACAGCGATAGATATAAATCCATAGAGGTACTTTTTATCAGCAGACCCAGCCGTACCATTCCAGATCCTCTCCTTGTCAAAATGCATGTCCGTGACTTTGCGGAAGACCGGTTCTATGGTGATCGGCACCTTTAAATTTTCCAAATACTCCCTGGTAATTCCCGACAGGCCTTCCATCAGGTCGGGAATAATGCGCTCATCATTGATTTGCACATAAGAATTAGCAAAAAACGGTCTTGACGACATAGTGTTCAGTTGCTGATCCAGGTCTGCCTGAAAGGGGGCCAGGGAATAGATGTTGGCGAGGTACTTTGGTCGTGTCTGAATATTGGAAGGCATGTCGTCCATTACCGCTGTAATCCTGAGTTCTATCTTTTCCCCTCCGGTTGCAAACAGATGAGACATGGAAATAATCTCGCCCACGGGATTAATATCGCCAAAAAGTCCTTTTGCCGCCGATTTGCTGATGATCATCGTATTCGGGCCTGTAAGCGGAGTTTCCTTGTCGCCATCCAGGATAGGGGTGTGGAGCATCTGATGATAATTTTCCTCT
>JAOUKJ010000640.1 GCA_029882675.1 Cyclobacteriaceae bacterium | reverse complement strand
GATGTCTTCCAGTGGCTGTTCATTTTCTTCTCCACAGAAAAAAGCCGAATGTTGCTTGCCAAAGCCGAGGCTTACCTGATAAATCGCCCCGGGTTCACCCTGGATATATTCGGCCATATCGAGGGTATAGCGGCTCCAACGATCCAGGTCGGCGGCGCCTTCATCCAGCCTGACCAGTTGTTTTAAAACGGGTCGTCCAACGCGTCGCATTTCCCGATTTCCCGCCATATTATTTACCTGAAGAAATTGTGAAACGTTGTTTTCATATACCCTGAGGATAGTCAGCTCCACGGCCTTCAGACCTACCGCTTCAAAAGGAAAAATAAGTCCTTCACTGCCCGGAATGATGTTGCCCTTACCAACAAGCCTGACTTCAGGTTTTAATTGTTCAAAGGCAATTTCCCGTTCAAGGCCTGATTTAACTTTGTAACCCAGAATATTCTTTATTCCTGCTGAGATGCGAAGGTTCTTATTTCCCGTTTGTTTTACAGCGGGAAATACAGAGACTTCATTGCTGCTTACTTCATAGGTCAGATCGCGCAGTCCTGCGATGGTAATTAGTCCGCTAAGGTCTTGTTTATCATCTATGGGATCAGAAAAGCGAACCACTACGTGCTGTGTGCCCCCTTGTACTACATAAAGATCCAATACGCTGAAATGATCCAGGGCCGGGACAGGCACCTTTAGCTCATCCCTTTTGTCTGCCCCGATGGATGTGCCGTTGATCTGGAGTAATACTTCCGATTCTTCCTCCATCCTTGAAATATTCTCAATGATAAAGCGGTGGTTCTGCCCATCGGTGTTGTGTTCCCAGGTGACGGGAAGAGACTGATCACCTTGAGCGGCAGTGAGCATTTTCTCGACCCCTTCATCTTCGGCCATGTCAGCCGTAATGAGGGTGCCGATGAGTTTTTGAGTTTTGAGTGTTTTTAAGTCGGTGGTGGCCAGGTTTTCTATGCGGAGGTCGTAGTTTTGTTCCTGTGTTTTCACATGGTATTCAAAAAAGGCCATATCATCGGGTACCTCCATGAGCTCGGCAAGCTGAAACTTCACAGTAAACTGGCTTCCAGGAGCCATTCTTTGTGAGGGGCGAAATTCTACAGTCTGTTTGTCTAACCAGTGGAGGTCGCCTTCAACAGCAGGGGAAAGTGTTAGCAGACCCTCAGGCGGTGACTGGTTATAGTATTCATCTGTAACTTCCCGGGCAAGTCGGATTATGATAGAAGAGGTGCCTGATATGGTTCCTGCGGTATATGAGCTCACCCAGTTGCTGAATGAAGGGTCAAGATAAGGTTTGGTGGTTTCTGATCCTGTACTGGAAGTGCAGGATGGCAGGAGCGTGGATGAGAGGGCAAGTAAGAACAATGTGCAGACAACTACGTATGACAGTATATTGGGGGACTTTAATCTTTTCATGATGTTTTTATGAGATTGGCGAAACAAGTTAGTGATTAAATATTAAATGGAGAAGCTATGAAAGTGAAACTTTTGTTGTGGCTTGGAGTGGTGTTTTTAAGCATTTCAACGGTTTATGGACAAACCAGTAATTTTCGTGATGAACAAAGAAAATTCAGCCGTGTAAAGGTAGCTTACAGCGAAAAGACCGATTGGGTAACAGAATTACTTGCTGACAATAACCTCGACAGGTCAAAGCTGGAATTGTTTGTTCGGGTGTTTAAAGAAGAAAGGGTTCTTGAGGTATGGGGCAGATCGGGGAATATTCCTTACAAAAAGCTCAATGAGTACGCGTTTTGCTCCTTTTCCGGAGATCTTGGGCCCAAACGCGCTGAGGGCGATTTTCAAATACCTGAAGGGATTTACCACATTAATCATTTTAATCCATTTAGCAATTTCTACTTGTCAATGGGTATAAACTATCCGAATAAATCAGACCGTTTACTCGGTAAAAAAGGAGCACCTGGAAGCAATATTTATATTCATGGAGGGTGTGCTACCATCGGCTGTATCCCTATAACAGATGATAAAATTAAGGAATTGTATCTACTGGCCGTTGAAGCCCGCCATAGCGGACAGCAAAATATACCAGTACATATATTTCCCACCCGGCTGGATGAGGAGGGCATAGAAAGACTGTCCGGGAAATATACCGATAGCAACCTGATTGTTTTCTGGAAGTCACTACAACCGCTATATTTGTCTTTTGAAGAAACGTTTTACCTGCCAAAGGTGAGAATCAATAGCGATGGATCCTATCAGTTGGTCGAATAGGAAAAACGATAAAATGAATAACCACCCTAATAACACCTGATTATGAAAAACTTATCTTTTCTTTTTGCCATTCTGGCCATACTAAGTTGCGAAATGAAAAAGGGGGCTGTACAGGTTAAAGATCCTGCTGCTGAAGATGAAGCGGCTGAGCTTTCGCTCTATGAAGAAATGATGGAGATGCATGATGTGGCCATGCCCAAAATGGATGATATTATGGAAATGAAGGGTCTGCTCAAGGAAGAGCTGGAGCGTATGGAAGGGGGTGTTGAGGCTGTGCGGGAGGAACGGGAAAAGGCCCTGCGTGAATTGCTGAAAGCCCTTGAT
>JAOUKJ010000639.1 GCA_029882675.1 Cyclobacteriaceae bacterium | reverse complement strand
GCCACGCGTTCCGGTCATTTCATCAATGACAGCCAGCGTAAGCAGACTTTCAATTAAACCGACCAGCGCCATTATAAGGGAATAAGGAAAAATAATAACCAGGGTATCCCAGTTTAATGGAATATCCGGCAAATGAAATTCCGGCAGTCCCCCGGATATTGAAGCAATATCACCTACGGTTCGCGTCTCCAACCCACCAAAAATCACTATTCCTGACACCACGACAATGGCCGTGAGTGCTGCGGGTACTGCTTTGGTAAGTTTAGGCAAAAAATTGATGATCAGCATAGTTACGGCCACCAGCCCCAACATGATATAAAGGGGCGCACCGGTCATCCAGGATTCTATCCCATCAGTTACTGTTTTAAACTGGCTAAACTGGGCCATAAAAATCACCAGAGCCAGACCATTCAGGAAACCAAAGATCACAGGGTGTGGCACCAGCCGTATGAATTTCCCGAGCTTCAGGAATCCCACGGCCAATTGTATCAGTCCCATAAGAACTACGGCAGCAAAAAGGTATTCGACACCATGCCTTACGACAAGACTTACCACCACCACCGCCACAGCGCCTGTAGCCCCGGAAATCATACCTGGCCTGCCCCCCAGAATGGAAGTAATCAAACCAATAATAAAAGCAGTATATAGCCCCACCAGCGGACTAACCTTGGCAATAATGGAAAATGCCACAGCCTCAGGCACCAGGGCCAGGGCCACAGTAATGCCTGACAAAACTTCGTCTTTGGGATTATAACCTTTTTTTCGGAGGTTGTCTAAAAATGTCATAGAATAAAGGGGATTGCCTGCTTTGAAAATAAGCGCGCAAAGGTACGTGTATTTTTTCCTTCATCAAAACATGACCTAGGCAAAGGTGAGACCGGAATTTTTAACCAATGTCTCTTTATAATTCAATACATCAACATTTATTAGTTAAGCCACATTTAGTCTAATCCCTCCCGGGTTCCAAATCCTGTAAGGGCTGTCATTGCTGTTTACTAATTGAATTGACACCTATATTAAAAGTTTGTCTGTACAATTCGTCCGTTTAAGGGGTTTTCATTTCGGTAATTATTTAAAGGCATGGCATTTTGCAGCACCTTTACCTGCTCTATTGAAATGACAATATTCTCCTTGAAAACAAACCAATTAACTCCTTCTGTACAGGGTGGCGTGGTTAATGAGCCAACGTAATAATAATATTTAATATCATCCGGAAGGTTATCATTCAGGTTAAAAGAAGCATCAACAATTATATTCTCACCTTGCTTGAATGGCAAAAAATTCTCCAGAAAATCAAAGGATTCACTACTTTCTCCTTCTTCAACCATGACCGCCAATACCGCATATTGGTTTTGGCTATTTACATGGACCATATGTAATTCCATGGGATAGCGAATACCATTAATCGTATGCTCGGCGGCCTCATGAAAATGAATTTGTTTCAATTCAAATTTATCACCTTTAAAAATTATATAATCACCCGCCTCAAAATTGTATTGAATGGTATGCCCATTATTCACCACATCATGAATTTTTGTGCTTTTGGAATAATGAATTTTCAAGGATTTTACCTCATCCTCTACCACTGCATCTTTGGTGAGAATATTAATAGGTGACTGACTTTGGCCATCGCAATCAGAATTCCGTTCTATTTCTGCCCAGTGCTCGGGTCCGGTTTCTCCTTCATAGCTCCAATGACTGTTATCATCTTCATGAATATTTTCTATTTGTTCTTTTCCCGAATTTTTGGCTTTGTGGTCACCTTTGTTTTCACACGAAACCAAACTCACAAAACTAAAAACCAATACAGTTAAAACCTGTCGTCTCATACTCTTAATTTTATTACTTCAAAAATAGTCAGCCAATGCCTACCACTTACCAGGCGTAAATTTAAGGAAGTATTTTTCTTAAACATCGAGTGCATTAAAATTAAATCAGCACTAATATTTCCTTGCAAATTTCCTCTGATTCACTACCTTCATTCGCAGGTTTTACTGAATAAAAACCTGACAATAAATAACTAAAGGAACGTATGGCTGTATTAAAATTCAACAAATCCCAACCGGAAAAAGTCCGTGAAGGGCTGGAGCGCAGGATCATCTACGGAAGCAACCTGATGACCGTGCTCATTGATTTTGCCGATGGCCCCTGGGACAAGCCCGAGCCACCTCATCGCCACACCCATGAGCAGACCTCATATGTGGCAGAAGGGGAGATCATCTTCTTTTGCGAAGGGGAACCCGACCAGCACCTGAAGACCGGAGATATGTTTTTTGTACCCTCGGGAAAAATGCATACTGTGCAGTTACTCACTGAAAAAGTGAGGCTGGTAGACAGTTTTAACCCGGTGAGGGAAGATTTTTTGAAATAATCTTTATAGCCAAGAGGGTGTTCTTAACCACAAAGTGCACGAAGGATTTACACAATGTTCACAAAGACGTGTTTGTGTATCATGAATTTTAGCTGTGTCCTCCGTGCCATCTTTATGCGCTACCGGATGCCTCTGAAGTGGCTAATCCGCTAAAACTTCTCTAAACCTTTCACAAACGTATGT
>JAOUKJ010000638.1 GCA_029882675.1 Cyclobacteriaceae bacterium | reverse complement strand
TGTTGGGTAGGTGTTTTGAAGTGATCATTTCCCAAACCACCACGGCCACCAGGGGTGAGTATTCGTTCTTCGCCATCGCTGTTAATCTCAAATTTCACCTCTTGTGTTTCAGCATCCTTGGCAATAGTTCCCAAAGGCACTTCCAGCACAATGTCAGCGCCATCAGATCCAGAGCGCCTATTGCCTTCACCGGGGTTTCCGTTAGAGGCAATAACATGTTTCCGGTATTTCAAATGCAACAGGGTCCACAATTGAGCGTTTCCTCTGAGGATAATATGGCCACCCCGGCCACCATCTCCCCCGTCAGGTCCTCCTTTTGGTACAAATTTTTCCCTTCTGAAATGGACAGATCCCGCCCCACCAGCTCCTGACCGGGAGCATAATTTCACATAATCAATAAAGTTTGGAGATGCCATATTGGCTACAACTTATCAATTGTATCGCAAATCATCCCGAAGATTTCTTCAATCTTTCCTACACCGTGTATGGGATAATACTTTTCCTGCGTTTTATAAAAATCAATGACGGGTTGAGTTTCCGCATAATAGACCTTTATCCGGTTATTGATTTTATCCTCGTCCTGGTCGTCAACCCTACCTGATGTTTTTGCCCGTAACTTTAGTCTGTTTTTCAGTTCCTCATCCGGCACTTCAAGCGAAACCATACCTGACACGGGGTGCCCCAGGCTGATCAGCAGCTCATCGAGCTTACCGGCTTGTGCCACTGTTCGTGGAAAACCATCAAAAATAATTCCTTTTACATGCCCTGCATCTTTTATGGCAGTTTCCACCATGCCTATTACAACCTCATCGGGTACCAGGTTGCCCTGATCCATAAAAGTCTTTGCCTTCAGCCCCAGCGGGGTGCCTTCGCCCAGGTTTTTTCTAAAGAGATCCCCTGTGCTTATATGTGTGAGCTGATATTTATTGACCAGAAGTTCGCTATGTGTTCCTTTACCTGCCCCGGGAGGGCCAAACAATACAATATTTAACATGACTTTGTGATGCTATGGTTAATGAAGCTACAAAGGTATTGTGAAAATATTTCCTTGCCTATTTTTCAGGTCATTTATTGCGTTTTACAACTCTTTCATCAAGACCTGGTAAAGCTGTATCATGCTTTCGATGTCGGCTTTATGCACCTTTTCATCGGGGGAATGCACATGGTCTTCGGGGGCACCCACAAAACACCAGTCGATGGGATAGGGTGATTGTTGTATTTCCCGACCATCACTGGATCCTGCCCCTTCCACCTCGATCTGAAAGGCCACTTGATTTTTTTGGGCCAGCGCAATAATCCTTTCCACGAAGGCCCGCCGGGGTATATTCCTGTCGCGCATAGATATGGCCACTCCTTCTCCATGGCGCACCCCTTCCGTCACCCAGGTGATATCACATACAAGAGCCTGGGTGATTTTATATTTTTCATACAGTTCCCTGATCAGAAAGGGAACGGCACCTCCACCATGTTCTTCCCAGGTACTAAAAACAATTATGCCGTTTTCAAGCGTTTCCGCCAACTTCAATGCAACATAATTCCCCAGTCTGTTGTCGAGATAGGGTGACTGAATAAACTCCGCCGTATCCCTAAAATCCGGTTTATACAACAGCTCGGTGCCTGTAGCTATGGGCCTTCCAAATTTATACCTGACATGGTATTCTTCATCAACCAGCAGTTCGCAGGAGATCTCGCCTATGTGATCCCTGCCCACCAACTTCGATCCGGTAATAGCCTCCGGCCCTCCAATGGGCACCAACTGATCTTCATACCTCACGGTAAATCCCACGGTGTCGATGTGGGAAAAAACAGCGGTACGCGGATTGCCAAACACCAAAATGATGTTATCCTGATAAACTTCTCCAGCCAGAATTTCAGGACGTACTTTCCAGCTCCCCATTTCCCGGTTCACATAATTAAGAATAAAATCCCGTACAGGTTTTTCATTTCCCGAAGGTCCGGGGATTGATGTCAGGGTTTTTAGTAATTGCATATAAAACTGGCTTTTGGCCGCAAGATAGGAAATCAATGTGAAAGTGATTCATTGATCAGAAGTCCGTGTCTTAAGACCATTAGGAGTCGGGCTATTAAATCGGAAATAATGAATACTTGTCATAATCTTTTTCTTTTTTTGCACGTTTAATTCCTCATAGTCGTTATCCTTTTATGGCAGATGTTGCAGAAATCATATTCATATATTTTCTATCGGGCTTAAAATTTTTTGCGGGCCCTAGCCTGGGTTATCTTGCCGGGCTCCACATCCTGCTGACCATGTTCATTACGGTGGCCGGTATGATGACGAGCGTGGTTGTTTTTGCTTATTTTGGGGACTGGCTCTGGCGCAGGCTCATTCTCCGTCTGACCAGAAATCAACGGAAATTTTCCAAACGAAACCGGCGTTCTGTGCGCATATGGAAAAGATTTGGCGCTCTGGGAATTGCCTTTCTTACCCCTATCCTGTTAATGCCTATTGGGGGCACCCTCATCCTGACCAGCTTTGGTAGTCCACGGAAAAAAATATTTACCTACATGCTGATAAGTGCCACCTTCTGGTCGGTACTGATAT
>JAOUKJ010000637.1 GCA_029882675.1 Cyclobacteriaceae bacterium | reverse complement strand
TCCAGCCGCAGGGATATACCGCATTGTGGATGGTCTCCGAAAGCCATTTTGCCGTGCATACTTTCCCGGAAGAAAATAAAACATATATCCACCTGAGCAGTTGCAACCGCACCATGTATTTCAAGTTTCTGGACAAGTTGAAAGAATATAAGGGCGGATCAACATGACATTCCGGGACCGTAAAGCTTCCCGTGCGCTCTTTTTGCTCTCCGGGGCGCTCAGTGGAGTGCTCCTGGCAGACCATGCCCATTTTATCCTTCATTTTTATGAACGATCCGGATTTGATGTAGCCCTTGTTTTCATCTTTTTTATCCTTGCTATTTTTGTCGGGCAACGGCTGATCAAAAAGCAGGTTTCCCTGGAAATTAAAGGCATCGCTGTGGTGTTACAAGGACTATTGGTTGTTTATACCCTGCCGCTTGAGTACCTTATGATATCAAAGACGCTTTACGCTATTTTTATCAGCTACCTGACAACACTCTGTTCGGGGGCAGTCCTGTCATTATTCCTGCCTGCACGCAGATATTCCCTTCCGCTAAAAACACTGGGAATTATATTACTATTGGGAAGTCTTGTCACGCGCTATTTCTACCCAACTTTTCCCATTTACTATTTCATTACTATTACCATAATAGTCACTTCCTTCGTCTCCTTTCCCCGTCCCTTTGCACTATCCGCCACATTGCTATCCCTCATTATGGCCCTCTTCCTCATCCCTCCGGAAATCACCTATTACCCCAGCCAAAAAAATTATGCCGACAAGGTGATTTTATCTTTTCTTACCCCTTTTACACGGGTAGACGTGACCGAATGGAAAGGCCATTACTGGTTTTACTATAATGGTAAAAATCAGTGGAGCAGCCTGGACGCTGCCATGTATTCGGAATCGCTGGTGCACCCGCCCCTGATGTTGGCCCCATCGCCGGACAAAGTACTGGTCATTGGTGGGGAGAATGGGCTGGCCCTGCGGGAAATTGTAAAACATCCCGATATAAAGCAGGTGGATTTCCTGCCTATTGATGCGGAGCTGGTGGCTCAGTTTACACAACGCGCACTGTTTCAAAATCAGCACCAGGGCATCTATGACCATGATAAAATAAGCCTGAAAACCGGAGAAGTCTTCCATTTTCTATACCAGTCGAAAGGAAACTACGATGTGATTATCTGCGACATCCCCGATCCCGTAGATATTGAAACCAACCAATGGTTTACTGTGGAGTTTTTCCAGCTGGCCATTGCTGCACTTAATGAAAGAGGGACCTTTGTTACGCAATCAGGGAGTCCCTACCTGGCCCCTGAGGCATTTCGGGCCATTGGACAAGCCATGCGGGCCGCCGGGTTTTCACCACTTCCTTATCACAATCAGGTGCCCAGCATTGGAGAATGGGGCTGGCATCTGGCTCAGAAAGACAAAGATCATGTAGAAGTAAAAAAGCAGCTCCTCAATGGTGTTGTTGAGGTTCCTACCCGGTGGCTCAATCAGGAGGCCTTGAAGATGGTGCTTTCTTTTGGAAAGATGACGGACAGTGATACGGCAATCAACACACTGGAAAAACCGGTAATACATCAGTTATATAATAACGTCACCCGATAGAGGGCTTGTCTTCATTTACAAGTAAGAGTGAAGCACGGAAAGGCAGGTTGAGAGCCAAGACACAAGAACCAAGAACCAAGAACCAAGATAGATACATGCGTGGGGGGTGATAGAAGAAAAATCTGAAAACAAGGTTTTCAATTCGAGTTTTATAATAAGGGATTAAACATCCCTATTCTTCCTTTTATAAAAATCCATGATATGCTCCGGCACTTCGGTTCCTTCCCTCAGTTTTTCATCGGGTAAGGGATCTCCATAATTGGTTCGGACAGGAATAATACCTGCCCAATAGTCCAGTTCATAGTCCTTCTTTTCTTCCTGAGAAGGCCTGTCTGCTATTTTGGCCGAAGCCGTTTCTATAGTGATTTCTATAATCCGGGTGGCTTTCAGCTCGTTATCATTGGGCGGGCGGCAATGGTCCCAGCGGTCGGGCACAAAGTGGTTGATCAGCGCTTTCAGCCCCATCAGTTTTTCCTCATTGGCGGTGAGTTCCCGCACCTTGCCAAAAACCACCACCGAGCGGAAGTTGACCGAATGGTGGTAGGCCGACCGGGTGATCTTCATGGCATCGAGTATTGAAACACTCAGGCAAATCTCTCCTGCTTCAATCAGGGCGTTGGTCATCCGGTTGTTGAGCGAGCCGTGCATATAGAGCTTCTCCCCTTCCCGACCGAAATTGATGGGCTGCACATGCGGTCTGCCCTCGATGCTAAAGGCCACATGGCATATTTCAGTAGCATCGAGAATAGCATGAACTGTGGCTTTGTCGTAAGCCGCCTTTTTGGCTCCGCGCTTTACCGTATTGAGGGGAGTTTGGGGGTATTGCATGATGTTGGTTTTTTAAAGAAGCAAAGTTATAAAGAGGTGGTGATTTCCTCGTGCATCAGCGTCCTTTTCTTCGAAAAATATTGAAGAAAAGGACGCTGATACAGGAAGGTATAATTACTCTGAGACCTCTGTGCCTCCTCCGTGTACT
>JAOUKJ010000100.1 GCA_029882675.1 Cyclobacteriaceae bacterium | reverse complement strand
ACATCCAAAAAAGCCTATTATGAAACGATATTGTTTGGCCCTTGATTTAAAAGAAGACCCTGATTTGATCAATGAGTACAAGGTGTATCATGAAAATGTATGGCCTGAGATCAAAGAAAGCATCACTGATTCGGGCATAGTGGATATGGAAATATATTGCGTTTCCAATCGGCTGATCATGATCATCGAAACATCTGATGATTTCACTTTTGAACGAAAAGTTGCAATGGACGAAACAAACCCCGTGGTCATCAAGTGGGAAAAACTAATGGCAAAATACCAGCAGACATTACCAAATACGCCCGAAGGTGTAAAATGGGTGTTAATGGAAAAGGTTTTCAAACTGTAGTTGTTTTTCTCACTCAAAGGCCACGTCGTAGGGAGAGCACTATTGTATCTTCGCCGAATTAGCACAGATACACACGTATTAATACCCTGATCAAATCAATCGTCACCTTTCTCAAAACCGGGCAGCGAGTAACAGTTCCAGGTTTTTAAAGGGTATTCCGAATTTATTAGCCATATATTCGTTTGTCAGGCTACCCCGAAAGGTATAAACACCTTTCATAAACCAACGGTGGGCAAATATCATTTCCTCAATTCCTCCTTCTTCAGCAGCCCTTAGGATCGTTGGCGTAAAAATATTGCTCAGTGCAGTAGAAGCCGTATGCGCCACTCGTGAGGGCAGATTTGGAACGCAATAGTGAATAACATCATACTTTCTAAAGGTGGGATTATCCAAAGTCGTTAACTCAGCAGTTTCCACACATCCACCTTGATCTATGGTCAGGTCAATAATCAATGAATCGGGTTTCATTTGCGACACCATTTGCTCTGTGACCACATATTTATTACGTCCTTTCTCCGGCCTGAGGGCACCAATCACGACATCTGCCGACCTTAGGGTCTGACTCATCGTAACGGTATCAATTGTTGAAGTATACACCTGCTGGCCTAACGAATGCTTTATGCGTCTCAGCTTATAAAGGTGGTTATCAAAAATTTGTATTTCAGCCCCCAGTCCAAGCGCTGCCCGGGCGGCATATTCACCGACAGTCCCTGCGCCAAGGATAACGACTTTGGTTGGGGGAACTCCTGTTATACCGCCTATAATTACCCCTTTTCCGTTATTAGCATTACTCATATACTCTGCAGCAATAAGCATCACAGTGCTGCCTGCTATTTCACTCAGGGCCCGGACAATGGGCATCCCTCCTACTTTGTCTTCGATGAATTCATAAGCCAGGGCAATGACCTTCTTTTTATTGAGGGCATTTATGTATTCAGGCATTTGATTACCAAATTGAAAAGCTGAAATTAATACCTGATTAGCTCGCATCAACGCTATTTCGTCTAACGTCGGTGGCTCAATTTTTAATATAATCCCTGCCTTGTACACCTCTTCCGGTGAGAAAACAATTTTCGCGCCCGCCTCACTGTAATCTGCATCAGAAAATTTACTCCCTTGCCCGGCTTTACTCTCCACAATCACTTCCACGTCATTATTTACCAACAAGGCAACGGCATCAGGCGTAAGAGATACCCTGCTTTCCTGCATGGCGATTTCACGTGGTATGCCGATGTAGAATGCCCCTTTCTTCGTTTTAGTTTCCAGGAGTGATTCCTGCGGATATAATGAGGTTTTTCTGGCTAATTGTTCAAATCCCTTTTTACTCATGTTTTACCAGGTGATATTCCCTGCATTTATTTTCAATATCTCCAATTTCTATCTCCAAATATTTTTCGGGTATTAAATTAGTGATTTTTTCCGGCCATTCCACCAAACACAGGTTTCCAGAGTAAAAAAAATCTTCCAATCCTATATCCAGCGCCTCCGATTCGTCCTCCATCCGGTAAAAATCAAAATGATAAACAGATTGGCCTTCTTCAAGTAAATATTCATTCATAATGGAAAATGTAGGGCTATTTACATTGTCTGCCGACCCCATCTGGTAAACTATTTCTTTAATTAAAGTCGTTTTTCCTGCCCCCATATTCCCTTTAAAGAGCCATATATTAACACCCTCACCTTCTCGTATTATCCGCTGGGACACTTCCGATAATTCAGACAAGCTTGCTTTAACTTTTACACTCATTACACTAGCGGCGTTTGGACGTTAATGTGATTAATGGGACAATCATTTCAACCATTGAAACTCCCCCGTGCTGAAAAGTGTCCCGAAAGTATTTCACATAGTGATTATAATTATTGGGGTATGCGAAAAACTGATCTTCCAGGGCAAACACATAGCTCGTGGAAAGGTTTGGTCTGGGAAGGTGCAGCTTAGCTGGATCAGGTACTTCCATGACCTTATTGGCCGGATAACTGAGGTTCTTTCCCTGCTTATACCTCAAATTGGCATTCACATTCCTGTCTCCTACTATTTTACAAGGCCTTTTTACCCTTATTGTTCCGTGGTCTGTAGTAATTACCATCCGCCCACCTTTGGCTCCGATAATTTTTATAGCTTCCAGCAACTGGGAATGCTCAAACCAGGATCTGGTCAACGAACGGTAGGCCGATTCATCCGGGGCCAACTCGCGTATCATGGCCATATCAGTGCGGGCATGGGAAAGCATATCCACAAAATTATACACAATCACATTGAGTTCGTTGCCCATCAGGTTATTAATAGACTCCACAAGCGCCTTCCCTTCACTGATATGAATTACCTTCTGATAACTGTACTTTATATTACCCAATGAATTCCTGTTTAACTGATGTTCAAGGAACTCCTTTTCGCAGTTGTTTTTCCCTTTCTCCGAATCCTCGCCTTCCCACAACTTGGGATGAAATTTTTCCATTTCAGCAGGTAGTAAGCCCGAAAAGATGGCATTCCGCGCATAAGCAGTTGTCGTTGGCAAAATAGAATAATACATCTCCTCCGCATCAACAACAAAATCTTCCAGAATCAATGGTTCTATAATCTTCCACTGGTCATAGCGCAGGTTGTCTATCACAATAAAAAACAATGGTCTGTCATCGATGAGTGGAAAAATTTTCTTACTCATTAACTGGTGACTAAGCAGGGGTTTGTCAGCCGCAGGATCATTTAACCACGACTCATATTTATTCATTATATACCTGCAAAAGTTGGAATTGGCCTCAGCCTGTTGACTTTCAAGCACCTCAGCCATTGATTTATTCTCTGTCTCATCAATTTCCAATTCCCAAAAAACCAGTTTTTTATAGATATCAACCCACTCATCATGTGAAAGGACGTCATTTACTGCCATACTAATATTGGCAAACTCCTGTTGGAATCCCAAATTTGTTTTTTCGGTAACCAACCGTTTGTTCTCCAAAATGCGCTTCATCGAAAGCATTATCTGACTGGGGTTAAGCGGCTTGATGAGGTAATCAGCAATTTTGGCGCCTATGGCTTCCTCCATGATATGTTCCTCTTCGCTTTTGGTAATCATGATCACAGGGAGGTTGGGCCTGATTGATTTTATTTTATTTAGCGTCTCCAGCCCGGACATGCCCGGCATATTCTCATCCAGAAAAACAACATCAAAATTATGTTCCTCGCATTTCTCGATTGCCTCGGCCCCGTTATTGACGGCCGTAATCTGGCTGCCCTTATTTTCAAGAAACATAATGTGCGGTTTAAGCAGGTCAATTTCATCGTCCGCCCACAAAATATTATATCTTTGCATAGTCTGCTGTTATCGCTAAGTGAATAAATTAACAAAAATTATGAAGAAAAGCAATATTCGCATTTAAGTTTGAAAACACAAAAAATATTTAACGACCCGGTTTACGGTTTCATTCATATCAGGAGTCAGTTGCTCTTCGATATTATTGAACACCCCTTTTTTCAACGCTTGCGAAGAATCAGGCAATTGGGTTTGAGTGAACTAGTATTTCCGGGCGCTAACCATACCCGTTTTCAACATGCGCTGGGTGCCATGCATTTGATGGGGCGCGTGCTTGATGTACTTCGGTCAAAGGGAGTGGAAATATCAGCAGAAGAGTATGAGTCGGCACAAATCGCTATTTTACTCCATGATGTTGGCCACGGCCCATTTAGTCATACTTTAGAAAAAAGCCTCTTATCAGGTATAAACCATGAATCCATTTCCTATCAATTGATGGGTTTACTCAATACTACATTGGGTGGAGCATTGGACCTCAGCCTGAAGATGTTTCGAAACAGCTATAAAAGACACTTTTTCAATCAACTCATTTGCAGCCAGCTGGATGTAGACCGTTTGGATTATCTACTCCGCGATAGTTACTTTACAGGTGTTCCCGAAGGAAACATAAATGTGGATCGACTCATTCAATTGCACAATGTAATCGATGATGAGCTAGTGATTGAAGAAAAAGGGATCTATTCGCTGGAAAACTTTCTAAATGCCCGCCGACTGATGTATTGGCAGGTTTATCTGCACAAAACCTCCCTCAGTGCGGAACAATTACTTACAAATATTGTACTCCGGGCCAAAGAACTTGCCCAAAACAACATCAATCTGCCTGGCAGTATTCCCTTACGCTATTTTCTAGAACAACACATTACCCTGGAAAATTTTACACAAGAAAAAATACCCATGGAGTATTTTAGTCAACTGGATGATAACGACCTGTGGGGGGCTATAAAGCAGTGGACAACGCATCAGGACAATATCCTGTCTCAACTTTGTCAAAATCTCATCAGAAGGGAACTTTTTAAAATCGAACTGACCAATACACCTTTTGAAAAGGAAAAGATTAACAGTTTACGCAACAGGATACGGGACAAATACGATGTACTTACGCCTGATACCCGTTATTTTTTCGCATATGGCGTAGTAAGTAATGAGGCCTACCTTACTGAAGGTCAGCCCATCAGACTATTAAAAAAAACGGGCGAGCTTGCTGAACTTTCCGCTTCAGCAGACTTACCCAATATCAGGGCCATGAGTAAAGTAGTGCGAAAATATTATCTTTGTTGGCCGAAAGGAATTGTTATTCAATGACTTAGTGTTAGAATGTTTTTAATGACTTTTATAATTTCGTAATTCATATAAAAAGATGGAATTTAGCGTAAAACAAATTGCTGCTTTACTTGGAGGAAAAGTAGAAGGCAATCCGGAAGGCCTGATCAACACCATTGGCAAAATACAAGACGCTCAACCTTCGGCACTGGCCTTTTTAGCCAATCCAAAATATGAACCTTATATTTATGAAACCCGGGCTGGGGCGGTATTGGTCGGTCAGGATTTTGTAGCCCGCAAGGAATTGAACACCACATTAATCCGTGTTGATGATCCCTATATTTGTTTCACCCGGCTACTTGAAGAATATAGCAAGGCCATGAAACAAAGTAAGCACGGAATAGAACAGCCCAGCTTTTTACATGAAACGGTAAAATACGGATCCAATCTCTACCTGGGCGCCTTCGCCTATGTAGACAAAAACGTAACCATTGGAGACAACGTAAAAATATATCCCCAGGTGCATATCGGTGAAAATGTTAAAATTGGAGCCGACAGTATTATTTACCCCGGCGCAAAAATATATGCAGGTACAGAAATTGGTTCAAACTGCACAATACATGCCGGGGCAATCATTGGCAGTGATGGTTTTGGTTTTGCCCCAACTGCAAGTGGCGAATATAAAAACATTCCTCAATTGGGCATAGTCCAATTGGAAGACCATGTGAGCATCGGAGCCAATACCACCATCGACAGGGCCACTATGGTAGGTGACAAAACATGGATTGGTGAAGGTGCAAAACTGGACAATTTGATTCAAATAGCACATAATGTGACGATCGGAAAAAATACGGTTATTGCTGCACAAACTGGGATTTCGGGTTCTTCATCCATTGGCGACAACTGTATGATAGGTGGTCAGGTAGGTATTGCTGGGCATCTGGAGATTGCCGATGGGACATTGATTGGTGCCCAATCAGGAATAAACCGGTCTTTAAAGGAAAAAGGACAAAAATATATTGGGACGCCGGTTCTGGAATTTACTCAGTTTTTTAAAGCTTATGCCATTTTCCGAAAACTCCCTGACTTGTATATGCGGTTGAGTAAACTGGAACAAGAAACGGCACAGGAGGAATAAAAAAACTACTTGCTGAAAATAAGGCCTCTATATTTCCACAAAAATTGATGCGCCCAAAGATAAGGTATCCTAAAAATACACCGACCATAGCATGAGCAGGTGGCGTGTCAACGGCCAATGAAAAATCATATTATTTAAGGGCTATAAAATTAATTTATAAAACTTTTTCGTACGCATGATCTTCGCTTGACAATACGACAATTAATTCTTAACATTGAATGGCAGGATTTGTTTAAAACCAAAAACAGACCTGATCACACAAGAACCATTCATAAAAACCTAAACTGATGAGCACTTTTGTTGAAACCTTAAATCAACTTGAAGAAAAGCAAAGCAAGGCTTATTCTTATATCCGCATGTTCCTGGGACTGGCGCTGTTTGTTCGCGGGATAATTATGGTGTCCGATCCCGGAGCTATTGTTGAGCTCGCCAGCAATGAAAAATTACACATGTGGTTTGCCTTTATTGCAGTGGCCCACCTGGTGGGCGGACTGCTCATGATGTTCGGCTTATTTACCCGGTTTGGTGCATTATTTCAGGTTCCGGTTTTGTTCGGTGCAGTCTTTGTGGTACACTTTAAAGCAGGCCTCATGGTAGGCGGACAATCCCTTGAACTCTCAGCCCTTGTCCTCTTTCTGTTGATTATTTACCTTATATATGGGTCAGGCACCCTTTCATTGGATCGCTATTTTGCAAACCGCAGGAAAGCGGGACAATGATGTGTTGAAACCAATAAGGCAGTGGTTCAACCGACCATGCCATTTATCTGGTAAAAGTAACTCGTGTAGCTAATTATAAACCACTATTTTTCCGCTGCATACACCACGACATCCTGTAACTGAACAAAATGGCCTTTCTTCGGATTGATCAGCTTTACTTCTACTTCATGTTTACCTTCACGGAGGTTATATTTCCAGTATAATTCATGGCGACGGGTAGTAAAAGACTCCGGCAGATCTACAGTATCGCCAGGCATTCCATCAATGATCACTTCCAGTTGGTGGATGTAGTCAGAATCAACGCCTTCTTCTGCGGTTGATTTACCGCGAAGTACAAAACCCACACCATCAAAAGCAAAGGAATAATCGGCATCAAGTTCATTTAGTTTATTATCCTCAGCCGCGATGGATAACTTATCTTTGGCTATAAGCCCTGCAAAGCCTTGTTCAAATTTCACTGCCTTCGGTTTTTGAATTTTTATACTCACCTGATCGCCTTCAGTGCTCCCCCCATTCCTTCCCAATACTTCCAACGCATGCTTATAACCCAACTCATAAACATCATTGAGAGAAATGGTCGTATACTTAAAGTCCCGATCCACTACCTTATCAATCCCCTGCTTCCAGTGAGCCGGTATGTTGGAATACCCCATCATCGTACCGAGGATACCACCTACACTGGCCGGATTACAGTCAGAGTCCTGCCCACAACGGGTGCTGATGTCAATGCTTTTCCCGTAATCGCCCTGACCATATAGCATTCCGATGACAATATAGGCCGCATTAATTTTTGCGTCAATATTAAAAGGCCTGTGCACACCATCCGGACAGCCCAAATCTGATGACCATTTATTTTCGACTTCCTGCCATGTCTTTTTCCAATTGTTGGGATATTGACTATGCCATTTGATCACATCGGCTATACACTGATAGAAGGTGCTCTTCGCGGGCACGGCCTTCAGGCCTTCATGAACAATAAAATTCACATCATCAGACACAAAAGCAAGGGAATACATGGCCGCCACATACACACCACCATACCAGCCATCTCCATAGTTCATGATATGACCCACCTTATCACATATTTCACTGGCTGTATTCGGCATTCCCGGTGCCATCAGCCCGGCAAAATCGGCCTCGATCTGAAAATCAATATCATCTGAATGGGGATTATTTTCCCAATGGCCCGATGCTGGTGGGGCTATACCATTCAGTATGTTATAACGTGCGGCCTGATTGGCATGCCAGAGCATATATTCGGCATTGGCAAAGGCCCGGGCATGTGAGGAAGCCGGGGCATCGAGTCCTTCTTTCTCAAAGACATCCACAAACGTCAGATCCATGTAAACGTCATCATATAAGCCCGGGGCATTGTCATAATACCACTGCATGCGCCCTTCGTCCCAGGGTATGTTAATATCATCGCCTATAATCATACCATTGTACTTAAACTCTGTAGGGCCACCATAAGTGCACCCAATCACCTGGCCGGCCCATCCCCCTTTGATCTTGTCTTTCAACATCTCTTTTGACAAGTTCACTGGTTTATCATATTCCACCAAAGGATTTGCAGCCGGGTTCATCGTTATTATGCTTCCTCCTGATATAAAAATGGCCAGAATGGGGATGATAAGTAATATTTTTTTCTTTTTCATGTCTGGAATTTTTAAGCATGTATTAATTCAAATATATCAAATATGATCACCAATGTCTTCCTTTTCAAACCACTTTCTCAAACTTTGCCTGGAAAAACCGTAAATATTTTGGCTCATATACCATCTTCAGCCCCCTGATGTCTTCCCTGTTTTGATAAACCTCTTCCACCGACTCGGCAATCACGTCCATATGAGCCTGGGTATATACCCGGCGGGGGATGGTAAGTCTGACCAGTTCAAGTTTTGGGTAGTTATGTTCACCGGTCTCCTTATTCCTGCCGGCGGAAACAATACCCCTTTCCATAGCCCTTACTCCCGAATCCAGGTAGATTTCTGCTGCCAATGCCTGTGCCGGAAACATATCTTGTGATACATGGGGAAGGAATTTTCTCGCATTCAGAAATATGCCGTGCGTACCAATGGGCATAACTATGGGTACACCGGCCTCCAGAAGTTTATTACCCAGATACTGCACCTGCCCTACCCTGGCCCGGATATGGTCATCGTCCACAGACTCAGTAATTCCCACGGCCAGCGCCTCCATATCCCGACCGGCCATTCCTCCATAGGTATGCAGGCCTTCATACACTACGACCAGGTTGCGGGCCTCCTCATAAATATCATAATCATTCACTGCCAAAAACCCACCGATATTCACCAGGGCATCTTTTTTGGCGCTCATCGTGGCGGCATCGGTCAGGTCGCATATTTCCTTTACGATCTGAGCCACCGATTTATCCGAATATCCTTTCTCATTCTGTTGTATCATATAGGCATTTTCAGCCACCCTGGTCATGTCATGAACGATTTTTATCCTGTATTTTTTGGTGAGGGCACGGACCGCTTTCAGGTTTTCCAATGACAATGGTTGTCCTCCCGCCATATTTACCGTTGTGGCTATACAAACGTAAGGTATTTTTGCTGCTCCTTTTTCTACGATTAAGTGCTCCAGCTTTTCCAGATCTACGTTACCTTTGAAGGGATGCGTACTTTCCGGGTCATGGGCTTCATCGATAATTACATCAACAAAAGTACCACCGGCCAGTTCCTGATGCAGTCGTGTTGTCGTAAAATACATGTTTCCGGGCACAAAATCACCGGGTTTAATCATAATTTTGGAGATCAGGTGCTCGGCTGCCCGCCCCTGGTGTGTGGGGATAATATGTTTGTATCCATAATAATGCTGTATAGCCTCTTCCATATGGTAGAAACTCTCACTCCCGGCATAGGCCTCATCTCCCCGCATCATGGCCGACCATTGCCTGTCACTCATGGCCGAGGTTCCGCTATCGGTCAGAAGATCGATGTAAACATCTTTGGATCGCAGTAGAAAAGTATTGTATCCCGCTTCTTCAATACACCTTTTCCGGTCTTCCGGACTGGTCATAAATACCGGTTCCACCATTTTAATTTTGTAGGGCTCTGCCCAGGATCTTTTCTTTTGCATGTGCTATGTCATTTACGTTTATATCATCAATACATTGATTAATAAACTAACGTACTGAATAGTTTATTAAATGCCTAAAATCCGCAGTCGGCTTTCATAAACATTTAATGTTTTTAAATATAACCGAATACGCCGTTTTCACTCACTTATTCAAGTGCACCAAATAATATATATTTTAAATGTTTTCCAGCCCCAGGGGGCAGAAAAACATATCTTTTTCTTTAGTCCCTAAAATACGTTTACGGATTTTAGAAAATGCTAAAAAAATCATAAATTCAATCGTTAGATTGGCGGTATAATTTACTCCTTTCTTTAAAGAAAAACACCATATATCTCAAGCAATGTAACCAACCTGAAAATTAAGCTCCCATGAAAATAATGACTATCCGGCAACTGTCAATCATCCTGTTTTACAGTCTGTTCCTAAACACTGTTT
>JAOUKJ010000636.1 GCA_029882675.1 Cyclobacteriaceae bacterium | reverse complement strand
AATACTGACCATCCACCAACTTATCTTTCACGCTGGTCAGACGGTGCTCAAGATCAGGATCAACACCCAGCAATAAAGCCCCTTTTGTCTGCTGGCCAAAGGAAGCCAGTGTGAAAGACTCCAGGCGGGGAGCAGCGACCTGTACAAACTTCCTGTCGGTGACTTCCTCTAGTAAACCCGGCACATTCTCAAAACTGTTATCCAGGGTTTTATCGTCCCAGTAGCCGTTGGTATGAATCTGAATATAACCGGTATAAAACCGGGTCACATTATCGATCATCCGGGCATATGATCCCAGCTGCATAGATTTCATGACTGAACTAAAAAATACAGCAAAAGCAATGGCCGAGACAGTGATCAATGTCCGCCGTTTGTTTCTCCAAATATTTCTCCAAGCTAGTTTAAAACGCATTTTTTCAGTTATCAGTTATCAGTTATCAGTTATCAGTTATCAGTTATCAGTTATCAGTTATCAGTGTGGGGGTGGGGATGGGGCGGACGCACGGACGTACGGACGGAACATACATTATTACCAATATATTTCGGCTTAAATACGTCTACATTCTTTGGTCTAAAATCTCACGTCTCCAATCTAATGTCTCTCATCTCAAGTCTTCTTTTTATTTATTCTTGTTGTTTTCAAAATCGCAAACAGCATTTTTGAAATCTCATCTGTATCATTATGCAGTTTTTTATAGTCATGTTCACCAATGTAGTTACTATCTTTCAAAAGCGACAACCAGTATTTTGTTTCCAAACCTTCTTTATATGCAATGGAAACCTTAGCTGAAAAATCAGCATTTGAAATGGCCCCGTTGGCCTCTGCGAGGTTGGCACCGATCGAGGTCCCACATCTTAATAATTGCTTTGAAATTATAAACTCATTTCTTTCCACCAGGACTTTATAAACCTTTATAATCTCAAGTGCCAACAAGTAGGCTTTATCAAATACTTTACTATTACTCACTTTTTTTAATTTTCAACTGTCACTCTCTCCCATTTCTCACCCTATTCCCCACTTACTGTTCACTGTCACCCCCTTCCTCCTCATCATCCCCGTCCTTAACTGTTCACTGATCACTGTTCACTGTTTACTGTTCACTCTTTACTGTTCACTGTTTACTGTTCACTGTTTACTGTTCACTGTTCACTGTTCACTGTTTACTTGTTCACTGTTCACTGTTTACTGTTTACTGTTCACTGTTATCTGGCTCTTTTCATATTCTGCATGGAGAAAAAACCTTCCTCTATGGGCACATCAAACGCAATGGACTTATACTCGATAATTGTCTTCTGTTCCGGGTTATCGGCGGGTATCATTTCCATTACTGCGGGGATTTTTCGTCCACCCATTTCCCGGATATCACTCATCACCATGGAGTTTACCAGAAAATCATCCTCATCATAAAATTTAACAAGCAATTGGAGATATTCCTCTTTGGCTACATAACTCTCGATCCTGCCCCAAACTACAGCGGCCTCCTCCTTTGGGATAAGCTCAATTTTATAACAATCATATCCCTGCAACGTGGTGTCCGCAACAATTTGGTGGGTAAAGTCTGTGACAATAGAGGACTGTTTTACCAGGTCATCATTGGTAAAATCACTTCCCATCCAGGACTGCATCATCATACTGGGGGGAAGTTTTACTACCCTGTCAATACTGGGTTGCCAGGTCCACATTTCGATATCTCTTTTCAAAAAGGCGGAGCCTTTATCCCGTGATGGAGCCGTGATGAGAATCAGGCTATATTCCGTACCCAGAGACCAGCCCTTGATGCCAATTTCACGGCTCCAGGTGGGGCGCACAATCTTCATTGTCATCTCTGAAATACTCGACTTACCCTGCATCTGCTCATCCATTTTGCGGATAATCTCTGTGGCATTCTGGCCATACATTTTACCTGAACCGATCAGTATCACCACAATGATCGTCCATTTTACCACCAGATAATATTTCAGGTATTTTGTGTATTTCGCATACTTTCCAGTTTTAAAATCTTTCCAATTCATCATTCTACAAAATTTGTTTCAATAATATTTTTCGTACTTCCTCCACCGGAAAATTTTCAGGATCCATCAGGATGTGCATTTGAATTCCATCGATGATGGCCGCCACATAGCGCATCCATGCTTCAGGATTTTCATGTCCCTGTTTTTTATAATATTCATAAAATAAGGTAATGTAGGGAGCCGCCTGCTTCATCAGATCATCCCTGAGCATCTTCAACACATTGGGCTGGGTAAGCAGACTAAAATACAGCTTCCATCGGTCGAGGTCTTCCAATACAATATCAATACTTAGATTGATAAAAGCCACATAATCATCCCGTGTTAATTCCGATTTCCCCATCAGTCCGAAACGCTCATACATTGCCTGAAAAAGGTCATTTACCAATTCATGCAGAATGGTTTCCTTGCTTTCAAAATAGTTATAGATCAGGCCTTTTGATATACCCGCATTTTGAGCAATCTGACTAATGGATGTGTGGGCATACCCATGCCTCGCAAACAACTCCACGGCGGCCTGAAGAATCCTTTGTCGTTTCTCCCCTTTAATTGTTTCCAGTTGATCTTTT
>JAOUKJ010000634.1 GCA_029882675.1 Cyclobacteriaceae bacterium | reverse complement strand
ATCCAATTTACGATTAATCGGAAATCCAATCTAAAAGTCCCCAGGGTCTGTAAACGATTTCCTCCTTAAAATTTTCCTTACCTACAGAATTAATATGATAACTCCCACCGCTCACCCTGACCTTCAGGCAAATCCTCCGTTCCTTTAAACAATTTACAATTTCAATCAGGGACTTTTTCCACTGCTAAATTCTTGGCCCAAGGTTTGGGGCTGCAACCTTCCATACGGCTGACTGGCCCGCAGTTGCGGGAGACTGCTGACGGGCCTCCCGTCTCATCAAAGTACATTCAGCGTCTGCTCTTTTATTTTTTCCAGCTCTTCTTTCATGCGAACAACCTTTCGTTGTATGGGGGCATCATTGGCTTTTGATCCGATCGTATTGATTTCCCTTCCTATTTCCTGCGAAATAAAACCCAGTTTTTTTCCGTTGGGAAATTCATGCTGTATTACTTCTGTAAAATATTTAAGGTGATTGTTGAGCCTGACGAGCTCTTCGGTAATGTCCAGTTTTTCGAGATAATAAATAACCTCCTGTTCCATTCGGTTTTTGTCAATGTCTTCTTCCTGAAGGATTAAGCGAATGCCCTTAGCTAGTTTTTCCCGCATCCTTATGCTTCTGTCTTTTTCCAACAGGTGAATGTCAGCCAGTTCACTTTCGATAACGGCTATATACTCCAGTAGCTTTTGTGCCAGTTCTTCCCCTTCCTGTATCCGGAAGTTATCAAGATCCTGGATGGCCTGATCAGTCAGGTTTTTTATTAATTGCCAATCGTTATCGGGCAAGGGCTTTTCAGGAGTAGAAATGATGACATCCGGATTTTCAACAACGAGCCTGATTAGGTCGTTGCCATGATCATTTACTTTGTCGGCCAGGCCTTTTAGTGTCTGATAATACTTCACGAACAGCTCTTCATTATACACAACGGAAGGTTCCTTATCGGCAGTTCGTGCAAAGTCAATATTGAGAAGTACCTTTCCCCGTATCAGTATTTCCGCAAGCATGGACCTGATTTCATATTCCTTGTCAGAGAGGGCTTTGGGGAGCTTTAATTGTAAATCAAAAAATTTGGAATTAAGGCTTTTAACTTCAACGTTAATCAGGTAGTTTTCATCCTGTAGTGATGCAACACCATAGCCAGTCATTGATTTCGTCATGTATATCTATAAGTAGTTTGTTTCGCTATGTTGCTGGTGGCGAAAATAATTAAAAATCATAGCCCAGGGTAACGGACAATTTTGGCTCTGTAAACGTATTGTCTTCCAGCGGCCAGGCAACATCAAATTTCATATAATATCCCAACATCATCGTACGAAAGCCTACACCGTAACTTGTCATCCAAGGATTCTTAAAATTATGTAGTGTAATCAGGAAGTTAGCTTCGGGTGGAAGGGTAACAGTACTGATGGTATTTTCCTTGTTGAATGGAGAAAAACCCGTCCAGGAAGATCCTATATCATAAAATCCGATGAACTGCATGTTCCTGAAAAAATTGGATGAAATATAGCCGCTGTTCAGGTATTTTACGATGGGAATACGTAGCTCCGCATTGAACATCAATACATTTCGTCCGAATAAGGTGGCATAGTCATAACCCCTCACAGAGGTAATATATTCAGCGAAGAGCAGGTCTGACTGATCGCCGGCCCGCTCAGTATTCAGAATGTTATTGTTTTCCGTGCGATTGGTTTTGCTGAATAACCAGTTGTCCATGCCCCCCAGCAGGTATGTTTTTGGAGCATTGCCAAATTGCATACCGTAGACCAGGCGGGTTGCGAAAATAATCTCCCGATGAATTTTCTGATAATGCCTTATGTCGGCTTTTAAGTTGCTGAATGAGTGCTCACGGCCATTCAAACTTTCATAATGTGAAAGAGTCAACTTTCCCTTCGTCCCTTCCTGTATGTTCATGGCGGGGGTGATGGAATTGTCGTATACCAATTCAATATTGCCCCCCAAATAATTTTTCACGGCCAGATCCTCATATTTCGGCGGAACATTTATGGGTGTATTATTTCTGTCCAGTTTCCCCAAATCGGTGTAAATGGTTTGCAGGAAGAACGGTTCGAAGGAAATACGAGATTTTGCATCAAAAGGATAGGCAGCTCCAAGAAGTATCCGGTTACCTGAATAACGATCGTACGAGGCATTTTCCCCTGTTTTTGTCCAGAATATTACTTCACGGTTAAAATTGATTTTGTAATCAATATGGCCTTTGAGATACTGGTACTCAGCGAATAACTCCCCGCTGCGTAAGTCAGTGGTTGACAGGATGCCTCCATTGAACTTATGGTTTTCAAGTAAATCATTCATTTGGGCCTCCAACAACAAACCAAAACCCCTCATGGGATCAATGACAAATGATGTAACCAATTTATCTGCACTAAAAAGCGTTTTATAGGGATAGGGGCCATTGATGGTTCTGTTGGCTTTTAACTTCCTGTATTGCGTCAGGAAGGATTCGGATTCTTTTGGCTGTTCCTTTACTTCTTCTTCAAAGGTATAGTTTTCAGTGTCCAGAATAGTATTTTTTTCCCGGGATAGTGTATCAGGTGTATTAATGTTATCCTGCTCCGCATCGTCG
>JAOUKJ010000632.1 GCA_029882675.1 Cyclobacteriaceae bacterium | reverse complement strand
AGAAGTTTGTTATGGTTGTTGATCTGTCGCGTTGTCGTAATGCGCGGAAATGTATTGATTCATGTGAACATGGACACCACCTTACTCCGGATCGTCCATTTATTAAGGTTCTTAAAATGAAGGACAATCCGGCATCTTCCTTTTACTGGATGCCCAAAAAGTGTTTTCAATGTGACAATCCACCCTGCGTGAAGGTGTGTCCGGTAGGGGCCACATATAAACGTTCTGACAATATAGTGCTGATTGATAATGAACGTTGTATAGGTTGCCGGTTTTGTATGGCTGCCTGTCCTTATTCAGCCCGGGTATTTAATTGGGGAGCCCCTCAACAACCTGAGTCAGATGATATACCATATTCACCAGAGACCAGTTTTCCATCCAAAATAGGTACTGTGGAAAAGTGTGACTTCTGTCCTGATTTACTACGTGTAGGTAAACTTCCACATTGCATACCTGCTTGTCCAAATGGTGCATTGTATTTTGGAGACAAAATATCCGATGCAGTTACTAATGGTGCTGAAACTGTCCGCCTATCTTCTTTACTTCGTGACAAAGCAGGGTACCGTTATCTGGAAGAGTTGGGCACTGAACCCAATGTTTATTACCTGCCACCGGTTGACCGAATGTTTCCTTTCAAGGAAAAAGGTAAAAACGGGACTTCTTAACCATAAATGACAAAAGTATGAATCGGACAACTGATGCTAAGGTGGACGAAAACGCTACGCTTTTGATTGAAAGTGAGTTGCTACGCCATATAACAGTGAAGAGCAGGAAAAATAAAATTTGGATTGCCGTACTTATTATTATTATTCTATTTGGCGCATATGCTTATTACAGGCAGCTTCGTTATGGGCTGATCGTTACAGCGATGAGAGATTATACCTCATGGGGTATTTATATATCTAATTTTGTTTTTTTTGTCGCGATTAGTCTGGTGGGATCATTAATGAGTTCTATGTTAAGGCTATCAAAGGCCACATGGTCCACACCGCTAACCCGAATTTCTGAAATTATCGCAATTGGGGCTATAATATGTGCAAGTTTAATTATCATAATTGATATGGGGCGTCCTGACCGCTTTATTTACGTCATTATTCATGGACGGATACAATCTCCTATCATATGGGACGTCATTATCATTATTACTTATCTTGTTATCAGCATACTGCTGTTGTACCTTTCATTAATACCAGACCTGGCCATTTGTCGCGATAAACTAACAGGAGTTGCTAAATGGAAGCATAAAATGTACAAATTTTTAGCATTAAACTGGAGTGGTAAACCTGAGCAGTTTGATTTGATTCACCGTTTGTCTTTTATTCTATGTATTGTGGTGATCCCCGTGGCTTTTGCGATACATACAGTCACTTCATGGTTGTTTTCAACCACCTGGAGGCCCGGGTGGGACAGTACCAATCTGGGGCCATATTTTGTATCAGGGGCGCTAATGGCCGGGGCAGCCAGCATTATTATTGCCATGTATTTCATACGTAATGCCCTTCAGCTTAAAAAATATATCACCAACGAGCACTTTGATCATATGGGTAAGCTGTTGGTATTGTTGTCATCGGTATACCTGTATTTTAATATCAACGAATACTTGGGGCCTGCTTTTAAAATGGTTGGTGTGGAAGGAGAACATATTCTGGAATTGTTCTTTGGGAAATACGCCACGATGTATTGGTTGGTTCAAATATTTAGTTTGATTTTGCCAATTATAGTATTGGTCTTCAGGCCTTTCAGAAAACCTTTGCCTATGCTGATCACTTCTTTTTTCATCGTTATTGGTGCTTGGGTAAAGCGTTTTTTAATAGTTATTCCTTCATTGCAACACCCCTATCTCCCTATCCAGGACGTGGATGAATCATATATGAACTATGTGCCCTCATGGGAAGAATGGGCCATCACTTTGGGTTCATTTGCAGGGGTTTTGCTGATAATTACTTTTTTAATCAGACTTTTTCCTGTAATACCTATTTGGGAAATTGAAAATGGCCGTGAATATAAATATTAAATATAAGGCACTATGCGTCAGATAATTAAGAGTATATCATTTAGTCTGTTGTTTTGTTTAGTTACTATTGGTAGTGCATTTACGCAACAAACCGAAAAAAAGAGTGTAAACCTGGGCTTGCAATATTTTAAATTAAGTACTGGAAAGCAGTATTTGAAGGTTTCCGCCAATGTCAGAATAAATAAAAAACTCCTGCCCGTTGCAGATACTGAAGTCGGTGTTTATACCATGGAGGCATCGGCAAGCGGAAAATTAGGGAACATTATTACCAACGTAGACGGGGAAGGGGAGTTTGTTCTCCCCAATGGATTTAGACTTCATTCTGATAGTACTCCCGCAATGACCTTTATTGCCGTTATAAATGAAGACCACTTGTTGGAAAGCACTGAAACACAGATCACTGTAAGTGAAGTGGAATTGACCGTTAAGTTCATCGATGAGGACAGCATTAAATGGGTGAATGTCATGGTTTCACAACCTGACACTGCCTCAGGGAGTATCCCGGTTTCTGATGAAGAGATAAAGTTTTTTGTTAACAGACCTTTTGGGGAATTGCCAATTGGTGGAGACT
>JAOUKJ010000633.1 GCA_029882675.1 Cyclobacteriaceae bacterium | reverse complement strand
CTTCATTTCGATGAAACCCTGCCCACAGTATCTGCTATCACCAGAACCTCAGAAAATCCTACTAAGCTCACTACCCTGGATTTTCTGGTAGAATTTTCCGAACCCATTATAGGTATTGATCTGGCTGATTTTACTTTAGTACTGGCCCCAAAGCCACCGGCTTCTATCCTCAACGCCTCCCTTGCTTCAGTAGTGGCTTCCGGTACCGGGCCTGATGAATTCAGATTCTATACCGTGACCGTTGACGGAATATCCGGTGAAGGGGATATATCACTCGAAGTTAACACAGGAGGGACAAACGAGTTTTATGATATTCCCGGTAACCGCTATAATACAACCTTCAATGCAGGTGAGGCATATACCGTTGATAATACACCTCCTGTATTGGATGCGACGCCCTTTGCACCTGTATCGGGAGCACAGGCCCTGCCCATTGCAGCCAGCCCGGTCATTTATTTTAGTGAAGATGTAGATAAAACGACCTTGGATGGTAAGTTTATAACCATAACAAAAAATGATGGCACGCCTTTCGAGTCTTTTGACGTTAAAAACAGCCCGAACATTACCATCGTAAACAATCAGGTAATTATCGATCCAACAGTAGAATTTGATCAGGGTACGGGTTATTATATTGAAGTGGACAATGGGGCTATTGATGATATAGCAGGAAATCCCTTCGCCGGATTTTCAGGCAATGCCTTCTGGACGTTCTCCACCTTTTCTCCGGCCGTTGTTGGGACGGTCGATTTAGCAGCCTGTATTGGTGTGCCAATCAATATCACCGGTAAGTTCTTTGCCGGATTCCCGGGTAATGTCCCCGCGGTTACTGAAGTTCAGTTTTGTGACCCCGCCGGTCTGAATTGTGTTTCTCAAACCAATACAGTAGCCAATCCGGATAATATTAAAATCACCAACGATCAATCGATGAGTGTCGTAGTGCCCAACCTGGCGCCAAGCGGTCAGATAAAACTGATCAAAGGAGTTGACATTGCACCGCAACTTGTGCATCCATCTTTAGGCACTAACCCTGCTACGGAGGCCCTTTCAGGTACCGGGCAACAAGTACTTACAGGACCGTCTTATGCTACGATTGAAAAACTGGTAGGCGCTCCCGACTATGTTTGTAATGACAATGCCGGAAACGTAGACATCGCAACACAGGTCACCATTGATATTACAGGAGGAAGCGGCGACTATACCATTTTTTACAGTAATGACAATGGAACTACAACACTGCCCTCCTTTATTTATAAAACCGGAGACATTAAAGATGTAAATCCCCCGGATCCAGGCGTAAACACCTATGTTTTGAAATCAGTGGTGGATAACCATGTCGATTTAAGCTCTTGTGTAGTCCCGGTTGACAATTTATCCGGAACCGTAGTGGTTGAAGAATTTACCCGTTCCGTAGTGGAAGCCGGAGGAGCTGTTGACCTTAATGGAGACGGATATCAGGAAGCAGACATTTGTCCCGCCCTAAATCCTACCATCTTAATGGATGGTACCCTCCTGACCATAGCACCTGATATTACAGGATCTGTAACTGCCGGAACCTGGTCTGTTTTTTCCGGCCCGAGTACCGGAGGAGGTAGCTTTGATGATATCACCATCAACTATCCTTCTGATCCTGATCCCACGTATACCCCTACGCTTTCAGATGCTGCCTTTTCAGGAGGACTGTTCCTTCAATTAACCTCTAACGACCCTACTGGGAATAATCCCTGTATTGCCGACAACGATCAGGTGCAGATCAAATTTGTATCCAGTATGTCGGCCAACACCGGTGGTACAAAAACGATGTGCGCTGACGATGGAATCACCCAATTAACTGCAGCACTGGGCGGTGGCGCCGAAAGTGTATACTGGGAACGTGACGCATCAGCACCGGTAATTGATTTTGGGCTAAATCCGTATGACAATAGCTGGGGTTTCTCAGAAGATGGAGGTAGTACTTTTGCGCTTACTTCAAATATCACAAATCCATTATATAAGCCTGCACCCGAGGAATTCACCAGTAATAAAACAGTGCTTTTGGCCACGCCAACAACCAGTGGTACACCTTGTGGTGATCCTGTACCATCTACCCTGCTACTAAACATAAATGCGAATCCAACTACTCAAATCGCCAATCAGGATTTGAAAGTTTGCGAAGGCGAAAAAACAGTGGTCTTTAGCGTGAATGATGCTGCAAAAGAAAGTACATACACCTGGACAGTCGCCAATGCTGGTTTAAATCCTGAAGATAACAAAATAGTTTCGGGAGGTAATACAAATGGAATTATTATCAATTTTGGCACGGTGGCTGGAACAAACCAAATTTCAGTAACAGAAACACGCAATTCCGATGGTTGTGCTGGTGCTCCCGTCACATTCGATGTGGAAGTATATGCCAACCCCACGGCCAACTTCAGTCCCCAGATCAACCACTCCCAGCTGGCCACCAACGACTACCGCCTGGTTTTACGCGACGATGTTGACGCGATCATCCCCGAAGGGCTTGAAGGCACTACGCCCTATGTCCGGTTCTTTGGCAGTGGAGTGCAAAAAGTGTTTGACGAAACGGTTGACCTAAACAATGACCGGTA
>JAOUKJ010000631.1 GCA_029882675.1 Cyclobacteriaceae bacterium | reverse complement strand
ATACTTACATCAATGAAATCAATGAAGCCATGGTTAGGCTCGGGTAATGAAATTGTAGGTGCATGGTGCTCGTGCTCAAACTCCGGTCGAGGAAACCTTTGCTGTGCATAAGCAGACCATGTTGTCAGCAGGGTGATCGTGAATGTCAGTATTTTTATTAGTCGTGGTTTCACTGCCATCTCATGCTTTATTTTTCAGGAATTCGTCTTTTATATTATAGGCCTTACTGGCCGGGACCCGCTTGATCGCATCAGCCGGACATACCCTTGCTATGGAGCACTGGTTGCAGTCCACACATAAATCGTGTTTTATCTGGATCTGTAGTGAGCCGTTGCCAAATGCAGCACAACCTTCCACACATATGGCACAACCTATGCATAGATCCTCATCGATGGTATGTTCGAAGAAAGGATCTTCTACAAAGCTCCTTTTGATGGCGGATGTTGGGCATATCTGCGCTTCAGCACCAGTGGTGAGATCCAGTGTTCCGGGTTTGAAATAACCCCCACACAAATCGCAGTAACCACACAGGTCGAATGCATGTATGCATTTCACTGCTGAAGGTGTTTCCACACAATCCTCTGCACATCTTCCGCAATTTGTACACTCAAAAGAGTCTATTTGCCATACATAATTCTCCGCCTGAGAATTAGTGGCAAGGAGCCCTCCCAAACCGCCCAGGCCCAGCAGTAATCCGGACCGGGTGGAACTCTTGATGAATTCTCTCCGCTTTATGGCCTTTTCGTCCGGGTTATCTTTTTTGTTTTTCATTTTTCTGGTCTTTTATATTTGCATCTGCCACAACTTCACAAGAAGTGTTTTTACCACAACTCCTACAGAAGGGATTGACAAAACAATTATCCGGATCTCCAAATCTCCGGCGATATAGTAACAACGCTGATGTTCCCAGCAACCCCCCTGTAAGGGAATACCGTCCTATGTCGGCAATAAATTTTCTTCTATCCATCTGTTATTCGTTCAAATTTCCTGATTATTTTTCTTGATACATCCAGGGCATAAATCCCATCGTTTTCATCAACCGCAAGGTCTGCCGGTTCTGAGGTCAGATTAAAGTCATTGGGTGGGGCCACCACACTTTCCAGTTGCCCGGAGGGGTGATAGACCTTAATCCTGACTATACCTTTTTCGCAGGTAACAAAGGAGCCATCTGACAAAATGGCAAACTGTGCCGGATTACAGCAACCCACAAACCCATCGAGTTTGTAGGAGGGTTCACCCCAATATGACCTCAGTTCTCCGTTATCCTCATAATTTTCAATAGATTGCAGACCGGTATTGGCCACCCAGAGCTGATCGTCCGGGCCTATGGCCAGGTCAAAATAAGGACTGGGAATAACAAACCCCACATCCCTTTCTATGCGGCCCTTGCCATCAAATGAGTTTAATTTTTCGCCGTTGTTGTTGAACCTGTGTACCCTGGGGCCGTCAACATCGGCTATGAATATGGTATTTTCTTTGAATACAATAGATGTAATATAGGATGCCGGACCAATCATTTTCCACTTGTCCAGCTTGTCATTTTCCATATCATAGACAAAAACCTGATTACCACATCCCAGAAAAATTCTTCCGTCAGGTGCGAATGAAATAGAGGTTATAGTATCACGTATGGCCCTGTTGATGTATTCCTGTCCGGTAGTGTCGATCACCTGTAGCTGGTTGTCATAAGCAATGCCCAGATACCCATTGAAGTAAGCCAGGGCCTTTGGTTTTGACAGTGCGGCCCTGATCCGCTTTACTTCCTTGTATTTAATCAGGGAAGGATCCACTTTTTTGAAATCCTCCAGACCATAGGAATAGGTTTTTTCCTTGTTTATACTATCCTTCAACGCATCATTAAGGATAATATACACAATAAGTGTCCCCAGGACTATCAGAACCGTATATATCAGGTATTTATTCACTCAGCAGCAATTATATTTTTTTCATGTTTAAACATAACATTTTTTTGTCATCCCTCAAAATAAGATATCCATCGGCCACTGCCATTGGGGCCCAGGCGTCATGTCCTTCAAAGACTCTCAACTGGTCGAGTACAATGAACTCTTTTTTATCCGGCTTTCCGATGGTCAGGGTACCGTCATCGTTAAGGATATAGAATTTGTCATCGGCAATCATGTACGGGCCGAGCCCAAACCGATGTGTTTTGCCGCTTGTCCATATAACTTCTCTGAAATCTTTAGGATCGACGCATATCATTTGATTTCGGAGTGCTCCTCCATCTTTGGGCATAATGCCATACACCATACCATCGTAATACACAGGTGTTTGCATTTCGCTGGCCATGCCGTCTTTGGGTTTATAATCATACAATTTTTCTGCGGTAAAATTACCATTTGATCCCGATACTTTGAAAACCATACTGCCCGATCCGTATCCTGCCGAAAGAAAAACTGTCCCGTCCGGCAGACATACCGCAGAAGACGCCACCACAGAATTGGCCCATTTGAGTGATGACCATAATATTTTCCCGGCGTCAGGGCCTTCTGCTGCAACGGCAACTACACCGCCTATGGCGCTATAAACATACATCTTTGTTCCACCGAAATTCCAGGGTGTGATGGAAGCATGT